>NZ_CACVSS010000029.1:0-30987 GCF_902756765.1 uncultured Succinivibrio sp.
TGAATCAGCCCCTCAGCTTTTCCTTTTTCGATACCTCGTGATTCTCCATCTAGGCCAGCTTCATAAAGAGCATTGTCATAATCCATAAGTTCCATTTCTCTTTTCAAATAGGCAAGATACTCATCAGGATCTTTTACAAAATTATCTCGAAGATTAAAAGCTTCATCGAAAATCTTATCTTTTTTCATAAGTTTTTCTTCCTCTCCGTTTAATTTTCCTGAAAAGAAAGCCAGCCATTTTTCTGCTCTACTCATTGAAGAAATTCTTTTTTTGGAGAATTTTTTTAACTCCAAAAAGTGAAACTCGATTAAATCTGTAATAGGTTTTCCATCTTCTAGATTACAGAGCTTTGCTATACTGTGTGGCTTAGGATTCTTATTTTCATCAAACAAGTTAAATTTTAGCAGATGGATACAAATAACAGCAGCAATATTCAGGTATTTGTCACCACGCTTCAGGTTATTTGTATACAATCGGCTCCAATAGACCAAGCTTCTTTCAATCCATGCTTTTTCGTTCAGTACCTGAATTTCAAGATTTACCTTCTCGCCAGATGCCAATGTGCAGGTAATATCAAGTCTTGAACTTTTGTCATTTGCGCTTAATCCTAGAATCTCATTGTTATTATAGACCAGATCTAGAATTTTCTTTTCTTCTGCTCTATTGAGCACTGAATTTAAGAAATCTATCAGAATACTTTTTCTAGATAAAAGCTTTTTGGCAAAGATATCATTGGTTGTAGAAATCTTTTCAGATCTAATAACCTCCTGATGGATTTGAGCCATTCGAGGATCTTTCTCAAGTTCAAGTAACAAATTAGACATTTCAATACCTCAAAATAACAAAAAAAATATAATATCCGACAAATTTGAGGCTCTACACGTAAGGGGGGCATTTTTTTTCAAAAACATAAATAAAAAGATGAATGTTCAGAAAAAAGTTTTTTTTGGGTTGAGAGAATTGGACTGAGATTTTATGTTGCTATTCTGTATTACTATGCTTTCTTTTCAATTGGACTGAGATTTTATGTTGCTATTCTGTATTACTATGCTTTCTTTTCTTAATTCTGTCGAAAAAATTAAAAATAAGTTTGTCCAGTCTGAAGAAGATTATTGAACCAATTGTCTGAGCAATTATAAGATTTGGAATTACAGGAAGTCCCATGGAATCCAGAACATACATGAATGGCATCATAACAACAGTTGAAATTTGCCACCTTATAAAATAGACAGCATACAACTTTGAAAAATAGCTTTTTATAAAAAGCCAGCAGGCATTTATTATTGTCATAAAAAATTCTCACATACGCTTCTTACCTTAAGTTTAGTTGACGTTTTCTGATATCTGACCTTTTCTCTCCAAATTAACTAATCTGGATGCGTAAATTTTGATATTATGCAGTTAATAAGGAAAGATATATGCTCAGATTATTTATTACACTGTTAACTTTTTTTTACTCCATTAGCTCCTTTGCAGAGATTAACCTAGACAAACTGTATGCACTTGGTTCTGCTGCAAAGGAAGAGCTTCCATTCTCATCCGAATGTTGGCTGAACAACGACTTAATCAAATGTAACATTCACATAAAAAACGGTTCTTATATATATAAAGACTCCATTGGATTTAACGCTCCTGATGTAATACTAAGCACAGATAAACTTCCAGATGGCATCATGCATGAGGATGTAAGCGGGACCAATGAAGTGTATATGGAACCGGTAACAATTAATGCCCAGATTATTGAAGGAAAAGCAGGAAATATCGTCAGCTTCAACTACAGAGGCTGTGACAGTCAGGGAATTTGCTATCCTACCCAGACGAGAGATCTATTCCTTGAAAAGGATATCAAAGGAAACATGGAAAAACTTCCTTCTTCTAATCTGAATCAGGAAAAGGGAATTTTCAGTGGCTACGATAATTTTCTGATTATTCTTCTCCTCTGTCTGGTATTCGGTGTTGCCCTTGATCTGACTCCATGTGTACTGCCTCTGCTGTCGATCTACTCTGCGACAATAATGGGATCAAAATACGTTTCAGCTACCCATAAGATAAAACAGAACATAATCTACATTCTTGGCCTAGCCCTGACCTACTGTGTACTAGGCCTAGTATTTGCCGAGATTGGAGTATCTGCTCATGGAATTCTTCAACATCCAGTTTCTATTATAATTCTCAGTTCAATTCTATTTATCTTTACTCTGGACTGTGCAGGGCTTATCAACCTGAAGGTTCCACTGATGTTCAATAACTCGCTACAGATTGCTATCAATCGACAGAAAGAAGGAACCCTTGCCAAGGCATTTATATTTGGAGCTTTATCTGCTCTGATTACAACTCCTTGCACCAGTGCACCTCTTGCAGGAGCACTTGTATATATCATTACCTCCAATTCAGTTTTAAAAGGCGTGCTGATGTTCCTATTCATTGGTCTTGGAATGGGACTTCCTCTGCTTATAATCGGATTCTTTGGAGCTAAATATATTTCAAAGCTGAAAAATCATACAGAGAAGATAAGAAGACTGTTCGCAATTCCTCTATTTTTGGGCGCCTACTATATCTGTCAGCATCTTTTCGGAGATCTGAACAGATATATTGAGCCAGCTGTTTATGCCAGCTGTGGAGCGTACTTTATTGGAGTAATGTTCAGAAGCAAAAAGCTGTCCTATATTCTTATGCTAGCTTTTTTCTCATTTTGGGCAATCTATGCTGCTGTATATACAGGAACCTCACAAGTTACAAACAAAAACTTTACTCTGGTCCATAAGCTTTCTGACTTAAGTAAATATAGCGGTAAGAAAACGCTGGTTACCTTCTCTGCGCAGTGGTGTGCAAACTGTCATGAACTTGATAAAACACTATATGCCAGTGATGAGTTTTTGGATCTGACTTCCGATATGAATAGAGTCAGATTTGATATTACAGATCCAGCAAGTCATTCAAACGAAGAACTGACAAAAACCTTTAATATCATCGGTGTTCCTTTCCTTCTGGTATTAGATGAGAAAGGAAATGTTATCAGAAGATACACTGGTTCTCCTGATTTAGATGAATTGACATCAATGATACAGGACTAGAAATTTCATTTTTTGAGACAAAAAAAATCCATCCCTACTATACACAGAGATGGATTTCTTTGCAGTAATTGTCGATTTAGATTACTTCTTGTTTGCCTTAGCAGCCTCAAGCTTCTCTTCAAGATAATGGATGCTTGCGCCACCCTTAATCTCAACAGGATCATTCAGTAAATCTTCGTGCAGAGGAATATTGGTCTTAATTCCTTCTAATACAAGCTCATCAAGAGCCTCAAGACCGCGTACACGAGCCTGCTCACGAGTATCATCGAAAACAATTAACTTACCAACTAATGAGTCGTAGTGAGGTGGAACCTTATAGCCCTGATAAACATGGCTATCCCAACGAACACCAGGACCACCAGGAACATGAAGATACTTGATCTCACCTGGAGAAGGCATAAAGTTTGAAGGATCTTCTGCATTGATACGGAACTCAAATGCATGTCCTTTAATCTTAACGTCATCCTGAGTAATTGAAAGTGGGTTACCAGCGCATACAGAGATCATCTCACGTACAATATCAACACCGGTAATCATTTCGGTAATTGGGTGCTCAACCTGAACACGGGTGTTCATTTCAATGAAATAGAACTCACCGTTTTCATATAGGAATTCAAAAGTACCGGCTCCACGGTATCCAATGTCCACGCAGGCCTTTGCACAGCGAGAACCAATGGTACGACGCTGCTCCTCAGAAATAAATGGAGCAGGAGCCTCTTCTAAAACCTTCTGATTACGACGCTGCATTGAGCAGTCACGCTCACCTAGGTATACTGCATGGCCCTGACCATCGGATAATACCTGGAACTCAACATGACGTGGGTTCTCAAGGAATTTCTCCATGTAAACAGCAGGGTTGTTGAAGAACATATCAGCCTCACGACGAGTCAGAGCAATTGACTCCTCAAGTTCAGCGTCTGATCTTACAACACGCATACCGCGTCCGCCACCGCCACCGGCAGCCTTAATAATAATAGGGTAGCCAATCTTGTTAGCCAGCTGACGATTCTCTTCAAAATCATCACCTAATGCACCTGCTGAACCAGGAACACAAGGAACACCAGCTTTCTGCATAGCTTTCTTTGCAGATACCTTGTCGCCCATCAGACGAATAGTATCAGCAGTTGGTCCAATGAAAACAAAACCTGACTTCTCTACCATTTCGGCGAAATCAGCATTTTCGGATAGGAAACCATAACCAGGGTGAATTGCATTAGCACCTGTTGCTTCTGCTGCAGCAATGATTGAAGGAATGTTCAGATAAGAATCCTTTGGAGCTGCAGGTCCGATACATACAGCTTCATCTGCAAGCTTAACATGTAACAGATCTCTATCGGCTGTTGAATGAACTGCAACAGTCTTTAAACCTAACTGACGGCAAGCACGTAAGATACGTAAAGCGATCTCACCGCGGTTAGCTATAAGAACTTTTTCAAGTTTCATATTTTAGGTTTACTCTCAGTTATTATTCAAACTCGAATAGAGGCTGGTCAAACTCAACAGCTGAGCCATTCTCAACCAAAATCTTCTTAATTACACCTGAACGGTCAGCCTGAATCTGATTCATCATCTTCATAGCTTCAATAATACATAGAGTATCGCCTTCCTTAACAGAAGCGCCTTCCTCAACGAAAGGAGCTGCGGTTGGGCTGGCTGAACGGTAGAAAGTACCAACCATTGGTGACTTCATAAGCTTAGCAGCATCAGGAGCTGCAGGTGCTGCAGCTGGAGCTGCAGCTGGAGCTGGAGCTGGAGCGGCAGCTGCAGGTGCGGACTGTACAACAGGAGCTGCAACTGGAGCAGAAATTACAGTCTGAACAGACTGAGCGACAGCCTTTTCACGAGTAATCTTTAACTCTTCTTCGCCTTGCTTTAAGTTAATCTCAGAAACATCTGATTTTGAAACAATCTCAATAAGCTTAGCAATCTTATGAATATCAATTTGCATAAAATATCCTAATTTAGTTATTTCTAATCTTAACGATTACGACCTAAGAACTCGACAGCAGCTCTCAAGGCATACTCGTAACCATTAAGTCCGAAACCGGCAATGACACCAACGGCCACATCAGAAAGGTAAGAATGATGCCTGAATTCTTCTCTTCTGTGAACATTGGAAATATGTATCTCATAAAAAGGCAAATCCACTCCAGTCAGAGCATCACGTATTGCGACACTGGTATGAGTGTAGGCACCGGCATTTATGAGAACAAAATCTTTGTTTAATCTAGAATCCTGAATTTTAGTAACGATATCGCCCTCAGAATTTGACTGAAAACACTCGATATCTACATCCAATTCCTTTGCAACATCTTTAAGATGATTTTCAAGATCTTTTAATGATGTATGACCGTAAATCTGAGGCTCACGAACACCCAGCAGATTAAGGTTTGGTCCGTTAACAACTAAAATTGAATGCTTTGCCAAAATTTGACTCCCGAATATCTTAATCCGCGCATTTTATCATTTTTAAGTGAAAGTGGCGCATTTTTTCTTAAAATCCCCAAATTTTTCCGTGATTTTTTATATTTTTTCGCATATATCCTTATATCAGAGTAGTCAAAAAATTTTATATTCATAGTTTTTCTAAATCATTTTTTGAGTCTTAACCCATTTTTTTTGAGCTTATGATCAAAAGATGCCTTCCAGAGTAGTAACATATGGATAATTCAAAGAATTATTTTTTAAATTAACCAGTTCACAAGGATAGTTCTGTCCAAAATGCGGTCGCAAACAGAAAGAAACAATCACAGACAGATTCGAAGAAACGGTTCATGACTTTACAAAACAGATCCAGCCAAAAATTGAAGAAGCCGGCAGATCTCCGAAGTTTTCTTTCAGATGGGCTCTCTACACGGTGCTTAAAAGAAAATATTCTGATTTCTCTGGTAGAGCCTGCCGTTCCGAGTACTGGTGGTATATCCTTTTTGTAAATCTTCTTTATATTGGACTGAGCATCGTTGGAGGGGTTCTTACCGTATTTACAGGAATGATTGGTGCCTATCTGATGATCGCGATTTTCATCATTGCACTCGTAGGACTTTTGGTTCCATCTATAGCTGTCACGGTTAGAAGAATGCATGACCTGAACGTAAGCGGATGGTGGCTGATTTTATTCCTTGTATTAAGCTTAATTCCGCTGATTAATAACCTGCTGGTAATTGGTTACATTATATGTTTCTGTCTGAAAGGTACATCCGGACCAAACAAGTTTGGTGAAGATCCTCTTGCAGCAAATAATCAGTTAGTCACCGATGCAAGGCAATAGAATCTTTTTTTGAACAACAAACAGATTCTATGATCAGTTAATGGCTGCTCCATATTTCTTCACTCAGGATTTCCAAATATTTCCGAAAGTTCCTTGTTCTCTACGTAGAGATATCAAGGTAGCTTATCCATATTCTCTTTTAGAAGTTCAATAAATCTTCTTGCTGCAATGGTCAGGGACAGTCTGTCCTTGTAGCCTATCGCCATCTTTCTAATAACCGGAGGCTCAGTTGGCCTTAGCTCAAGATTGTAGGCTATTCTCTTGAGCATCAGCTCTGCAAGCATACTTACCCCCAGCCCCTGTTCGACCATATTCATGATGGTGTAATCATCATGGATGACATAACTTATTTTAGGATGTATGCCCTGCTCCTTAAATGCAATCAGTGGCTCGGAATGATTTCCCTCTTCAAGCAGGATAAAATGTTCCTTTCCTAAATCCTTAAGGGATACAATCTCATTTTCTGCCAAAGGGTGTCCTGGAGGTAGAACAGCCATCATACGGCCATCCTTTACGGGAGAGGTCTTAATACCACTAACGGCATCCGGATTAACAAAACCGAAATCGACAGCACCGGTTTTAATCCATTCAGTAATTGATACATAGTCTCCTTCAAGGAGTACAAATTCAATTGCAGGATATTTCTTTTTAAACTCACTGATCAGAATCGGCAGCCAGTGCGTAGAAATACTTCCCATAGTTCCGATTCTGATTGTTCCGGTTTCAAGGCCTCTTATTTCCTGAGCATGTTCTTTTACTGTTCTGTATTCGTATACAAGACGCTGTATATGGGGGTATAATCTTTCGCCCTCCTTGGTAAGAGAGATACCTGATTTAGATCTGTTAAGCAGTTTTATCTTCAGTTCATCTTCTAAAGAGGAAATCATCTGACTTATTGCAGACTGTGTACAGTTCATTGCTGAAGCGGCCTTGGTAAAATTTCCAAGTTCGATAATTTTGTGTAATGCCAGATATCTATTCATTGTACAAAAACCAGAAACAGAAAAACTTGTAGTAATCAGTGATTGGACTAAGTTGAGACTAAGATGACTCTACTATAATTACCAACCGTATTTCATAGCATATGGAGATTTTATGACAAAAGGATTATTTTTGCTTAGTGCAGCTTCTATATTGCTAGCAAATATTTCAACAGTCCAAGCTGAAGGTATAACTAATACTCCTAGATCATGTGAATCAGAATTCAAAGGACAGCCTGCAGGCTTCGAGAAAAAACTCAATATTATCGCCATAAGAGATCTCAAGAACGAGAAAGACGAAGAAATTGTCAGAGTAAAAGGAAAAGTTACAAAATACTTTGGCGAAGATAAATACGAATTCACAGATGAAAATGGAGATACTATAGAAATTGAGTTAAACAGAGATAAGGACTGGTCCTTTGTACACAAGGATGACACCATCGAAGTCATTGCCCAGTATGACAAACAGTTCTTCTCAGCAGATAGTCTTGACGTTAAATGCGCTCTTCCTCCTGAACATCCAATGACGCAGATCGGAACCAGAATTCCTCCAAGAACCAATCGAAGAATGTAGCAAACTCTACTTTTGTCGTGAGAAGTTTAATCTCTGCTCACGACTGTATACCGGACAAATTCTACTCATCATCAGTACCTGATCATCAACTTACAGTTAATTATTAGATTTTCTAATACATCAATAAGATAAATTTGTTTTACTAATAAAAGATTTACCTTTAATCTATCTTTATAAAAGATATTTTGAGGTATTGATAATGAGCATCAGAAAACTGAGATTCTTCTATGTGTGCATGATCGCATTCTGCGCATGTCTAGTTTATGCTGTAAGCTCAGGTATACGCTCTAATCTTGCCCTGCTTCTAAATCCAATTATGCAAAACAGCGGAGTATCCTACCCTGAGATTAGTTTTGTTCTGGCCCTAGGTCAGTTGATCTATGGTCTAGTTCAGCCTCTGTTCGCTTATCTGGCACTGAAAAAATCCTACGGTTTCATGCTGACATTAAGTTGTCTCCTGATGTTTGTTGGCCTCATGGCTACGCCTTACTGTACCAGTGTTGCCGCACTTACTGTTTTTCTTGGAGTCCTTTTCCATACAGGAACAGGCGGTACCTGTTTCGGTCTGATGATGGCTGTTGCCACTCCTGCGCTTGGACTTGCCCGGGCCACTGCAGTTTCAGGATTTGTTAATGCAGGAACCGGTGTTGGTTCAATGTTTCTTTGCCCATTTATGAATGTGCTTAATTCTAACTTTGGAATTCAGACAACCTTATTAACGCTGTCAGCTCTGACTCTAATCATCATTCCTGTAAGTCTATGGCTGTCAAACCGCAAACAGGTCATAGCTGCAACCGCTGAAACTGAACGTGGACTGGATATGGAATCCTTTGTGAATATTCTGCATGACAGAACCTTTATAATCATGCTTTTAAGTTTTGCTGTATGCGGATTTCACATGTCAATTCTGCAAACACATCTGTACTCCCAGTTCATCTCATACGGCATAACAGATAACGTCGCAACACTAAGCTATTCCCTGATAGGAATCTCCACAATGCTCGGTGCGGTCATCTGCGGTTTATGCTACAGAGTATTTTCTCTTAAGAATGTATTAGGAACAGTCTATCTGTTAAGAGCAGTTGCTGCCTTTGCCTTCATGTTTTTAATGCCCAAAAGTGTTATCAGCGTAATTCTGTTCTCAGTATGTATCGGCTTGACCTGTGATGCCTCAGTAAGTCCAACATCCGAGATTATCAGAAACCGTTATGGTCTTAAGATGCTGGGCATACTGTTTGGAATAGCCTTTATCTTCCATCAGGTTGGAAGCTTTATAAGCTCCAATGTCGCAGGTCAGATTGTAGAAAAGACTCACAGCTATGACCTTCTATGGAGCATAGACATCATTCTGTGCATAGTAGCTTCTCTGTCGGTTTACGCTTTAAACAGAAACCAGGAACCAAGGAAAGCAGACAGACAGTTCTCAGGAACAATTGCTCCAATACATTCTTAAGCCTGCCTCCTATTGAGAAACAATACCTTTCTCAGAAGAGATTTTTCTGCTTTTCAGGCAGAATTAAGCACTGATCTAAAGATGAGCATTAATAAATAAAATGCTAGCCAGTTCAAAAAAAATGATAAAATAAGCCTGTCTTCTTTTTTATGCAGATGTTAAGAACATCTGCATACCAACACTAAACAATACTGAGGAAATCCAATGAGCTTCATTAACAAAGCTAAATCAATTGCAGAATACGATCCAGAGCTTTGGTCAGCAATAAGCGGCGAAAATCAGCGTCAGGAAGATCACATCGAGCTGATTGCATCAGAAAACTATGCTTCCAAGTGTGTTATGGAAGCACAAGGTTCACAGTTAACCAACAAATACGCTGAAGGTTACCCTGGAAAGCGTTACTACGGTGGATGTGAATACGTTGATATCGTTGAAAAGCTGGCTATTGACAGAGCCTGCAAACTATTCAAGTGCGATTTTGCTAACGTTCAGCCTCATGCAGGTTCACAGGCTAATAATGCAGTATACGCAGCATTATGTCAGCCAGGTGATGTTGTATTAGGTCTGTCACTTTCTTCAGGTGGTCACCTGACCCACGGAAGCTCAGTTAATTTCTCAGGTAAGGTTTACAAGTCATACGGCTACGAGGTTAACGAGGCTGGAGAGCTGGACTACGAAGCAATCCGTAAGCAGGCTCAGGAAATCAAGCCAAAGATGATCATCGCTGGTTTCTCTGCATACTCAGGAATTGTAGACTGGGCTAAAATGCGCGAAATTGCTGATGAAGTAGGTGCATATCTGCTTGTTGATATGGCTCACGTAGCAGGTCTGATTGCTGCAGGCGTATATCCAAGCCCAATCGACCATGCTCATGTTGTAACCTCAACCACTCACAAGTCATTAGGTGGACCACGTTCTGGCTTTATTCTTTCAAACTGCCACGACGAAACTATCTACAAGAAATTGAATTCTGCAATCTTCCCTGGCACACAGGGTGGTCCTCTTGAGCACATCATTGCTGCAAAGGCTATTGTTTTCAAGGAGGCAATGGAGCCATGGTATGTTGAGTACCAGAAACAGGTTGTAGCCAATGCCAAGCTTTTAGCAGAAGAAGTTATGAAGCGCGGATACAAGGTTGTATCAGGCGGTACTCATAATCACCTGTTCCTGATGGACTTCATCGGTCTTGAAATGACTGGTAAGGATGCAGAGGCTGCATTAGGAAAGGCTTTCATCACCGTAAACAAGAATACAGTTCCTGGTGAACCACGTTCTCCATTCATTACCTCAGGTATCCGTGTAGGTACTCCTGCATGTACAAGAAGAGGTTTCAAAGAGGCTGAAATCAAAGAGCTGGCATCTATCATGTGCGACGTTTTAGATAACTATCAGAATGATGAAGTTATTCTAAAGTGCCGTGACCGTGTAAAGGCTCTATGTGCAAAGTTCCCAGTATACAAAGACTAACCGGGGATTACGCTTTGAATTCAGTATCAAAGACTGATAAAAAATTCATGATGCAGGCCCTAAAGCTTGCATCATGTGGTTTATACACATCCTACCCCAACCCACCGGTAGGATGTGTCATTGTTAAGGATGGTAAAGTAATCGGAAAAGGTTACCATCACAAGGCTGGTCAGCCACATGCTGAGATTATGGCTTTAAAGGATGCCAACTATGATGTTGAGGGTGCAACAGCATATGTTACTTTAGAACCATGCTCTCATTATGGAAGAACACCTCCTTGCGCGCTCAAACTTGTTGAAATGAAGGTTGCACGAGTTGTCGTTGCCGCAGGAGATCCAAATCCACAGGTTTGTGGCAGAGGTTTTGAAATTCTGAGAAAGGCCGGAATTGAGGTTGTTGAACACGTTCTGGAGAAAAAATCTCTGTTCTTAAATCGAGCTTTCTTCAAGGCTATAACCGGAGATTACCCTTACGTAAGTGTAAAAGTCGGAATGTCACTGGATGCCAAAACAGCTCTTGCTAACGGACAGAGCAAGTGGATAACCAATGACAGATGCAGAGCTAAGGTTCAGGATATCAGAGCCAAGTCTGACTGTATTATTACCGGAGTAAACACTGTTATTGCCGACAATCCGCAGATGAATGTCCGCTATGAGAATTTCTCAGAGAAGAAACTCGCTAAAATCGATAAAGAGTTCATTCGTCAGCCTCTAAAGGTAATCCTGGATACAAAAGGTATTCTTGAACTGAACCGATATCAAATCTTCTCCTCAGGAGATGTCCTATGGGTCAACGGAACCGAGGATGCTTCAAAGTATCTTAAAGAGGAAAAACTTACCGAGCATGTCACCCGCCTTCTGGTACCAGTAAAAAACGGGCACACGGATATTGAGACAGTGTTGCGTTATCTTGGCACCTTAAAAATTCGTCGTGTCATGGTTGAAGCCGGACAGAAACTTACATCCGCTTTCATTAACGAAAATTTCTGCGATGAAATCTATGCATTTATATCCGGAAAAATGTTAGGATCTGACGGACAAAATGCATTCAGCATCGAAAATGCCCTATCTTTAGATAACTGCAGACAGTTCTATCTGCATAAATGCAGAAAGATAGGTTCAGATGTTCTGCTTCACTACACCTCCGTTCAGTACTAGTATCGAGGCTTCCGCATGTTTACAGGAATTGTTGAATCTGTAGGCATTTTAAAGTCATTATCCAAAAGAGGAAATGGCTATGAAATTGTCGTTGAAACCACAGATAATTTTAATTTAAGCCAAAGAGTTAAGTTAGGAGACTCAATTGCAAACAATGGAGTCTGTCTTACCGTAACAAAAATGTCAGGAAACTGCTTTTACGCAGATATTTCTGCAGAAACAGTTGAACATACCTGTTTTTCTCACTACACTCGCGGTCAGAAAATCAATCTTGAGCTGGCATGTACTCCAAGTACACATCTTGGAGGTCACATCATGCAGGGACATGTTGACGGGGTCGGAGAGGTCGTAAAGAAAGCAGCGCTGGATGATGCCATCAACGTATGGATCAGAGCTCCTCAGGAACTTTTAAAATACATTGCACACAAGGGTTCAATCGCTGTTGACGGAGTTTCCCTGACTGTAAATGAAATTGAAGGGGATACCTTCAGACTCACACTGATCCCTCATACTCAGGATTCAATCAACTTTGGAAACTTTGAACCAGGTTCTCGTGTAAATCTTGAGGTCGATGTACTTGCAAGATACCTGGAGAGACTGTTTCTACAGAGCAATGAAGAGAAAAAGCCTGCTAAATCAGGCATTACCATGGAAACACTTCTTAAAAACGGTTTCTAAAACACAACAGAATTCATTATCAGCAGAGGCTTATACAAAACATTTCATCATTTTTTTTAGAAAACCGCGATTTTATGAGAACCGTGATCTAATTAAAAAAGATGATATAATTCTCTGCGTTGAAAAAACTAATTCGACAAAGAACAGGACAATCTGTCTCGGACAAAACATACATACTGACATGGTTCAGTCTATTGAGAACGGGAAGATAGTCATTGGTATATTGGAGATCATATGTCTGTCAAATTTATCGAAGGCAAGAAGCCTTGCCAAGATGGCAAATTCGCTATTGTTGTATCTCGTTTCAACAGCCTAATCAACGAACGTCTTCTTGACGGCGCTTTAGATACCTTAAAGCGTGAAGGTGAGGTTCCAGAGGAGAACATCACTGTTGTCCGTGTTCCAGGTGCAATTGAAATTCCAGTTGTATGCGAAAAGATTGCTGCATCAACAAAATATGATGCAATTATTGCTCTAGGATGTGTAATTCGTGGTTCAACCTATCACTTCGAGGTTGTTGCCAACGAGTGTTCAAAGGGCATTTCACAGGTATCACTAAGACACTCTGTACCGGTTGCTAATGGTGTACTGACAGTTGATACCTTAGAACAGGCATTAGAGAGAGCGGGATCTCATGTAGGCAACAAGGGCTCAGAAGCAGCTTCTTCTGCACTTGAGATGGTAAATATTATTAAACAGTTCTAATTATAGGTAATTATTTAAGATGGATTCTACAGAAGGTTCAGTTACACCTGCTCAGCGCCACAAGGCAAGACATTTTGCTTTACAGGCTATTTATCAGTGGCAGCTGACTGGTTATTCTGCAACTGAAATCGAAAAGCAGTTTCTTGAAGATCAGCCAATCAGAGGAGCAGATCTTGAGTATCTACACGATCTGATTTCTGGTGTTATCAATAATGTTGATGAGATCGATGCAACATTCGCTCCTCATTTAAGCCGTCCTTTAGAGGAACTGGATCAGGTTGATAAGGCTGTTTTACGTGTTGGAACTTTTGAGCTGATGTTCCGTCAGGAAGTTCCATACAGAGTTGTTATCAACGAGTCTATCCTTCTTGCAAAAGAGTTTGCAGAGCAGGACAGTCACAAATTTGTTAATGGCGTACTGGATAAAGTAGTAAAGGCTATCAAAAAATAAGGCCTGACAAGTGGCTATTAGTGAATTTGAACTAATAAAAAAGTACTTCACCTCCAATGACAGAGGTGAAGGAATTTCTCTCGGAATTGGTGACGACTGCGCACTAATCAGTATTCCTTCAGAGTATGAGCTGGCGATTACAACTGATACTCAAAATGAAGGAATTCATTTTTTTAAAAATACTTCCCCTTTCCTTCTAGGATACAAATCTCTTCTGGTAAATATTTCAGACCTTGCCGCAATGGGAGCCAAGCCTTACTGCTTTACTCTGTCTATCAATATGCCAGATGCTGATGAGAGCTTTTTGGAGGAGTTCTCAAGAGGACTTTATTCTCTAGCCTCAAAGTTAAATCTTCCTTTGATTGGAGGTAATACTAGTAAAGGTCCGCTGTCTATTTCCATAAGTGCCTATGGGCTGATAAAAAAGGGCTGTGCCATGAAAAGAGCAAATGCAAAGGAAAACGACGGTATATATATAACCGGAACCTTAGGTCTTCCTGCCTTTGCGGTTGACCTTGGCTACAGAAGCGCTCACATCTGCAGGCTTATGGAAAAACTAAGCCTTAACAAAGAATATGATAGTATTTTTAATCACTGTTATGAAAAGGGAATGCTGATTGATAACAGATGTGCTTTTGCCTCTGCTCTAAGTGAAATTAGCTCCTGCGCAATCGATATTTCCGACGGACTTATAGGTGATCTGTCTCATATTCTCAAGTCATCTAAGGTCGGAGCTGAGATTAACCTGGAAGAACTGCCAAAACCACCAGAATTTGAAGAATACAACCTACCGGATGACTATCAGGAGCATCTGTGTTTGTACGGTGGTGGTGATTACGAATTACTATTTACCATGAATGAATCTTTTGAAAACAGACTCAATACTCTTGCCCATAGTTTTAATGTACCGGTAAAACGTATCGGAACCATTAAAAATGGTACTTTAGAATTGAGAAAACATGGTAAAATGGTCGATTATAGAGAAAAACCTTTCGAACATTTTTAATAAGAACAATAATGGAGAAAAACTTGAATAAGTTATTTGCAAAAACTGCTATGGCAACAATTGTAGCAGCTTCAGTACTAACCCTAAGCGCATGCGACCACAAATATCAGTTAAACGAAGGTTCAAAGGCTCAGGCATCTAATGTATTAACCAAAGACAGCTCATTTGAGCAGAAAGCAGCCTATGCAATCGGTGCTTCTTTAGGTGAGTACGTATTTCAGATGAAAAAGAACCAGGAGCAGCTGATCGGAGAGATCCCTTCAGATGTAGTTATCGCCGGTTTCACAGATGGTGTTAATTCAGTTTCATCTTTAAAGAGAGAAGAGATTGAGACCATTCTTAAGGATTTAGACAAGAAGATTCAGGAGAAGATCGAGGTTGAGACAAAGAAAGCTGCTGAAGATAATCTGAATGCCGGCAAGAAATTCCTAGATGAGAATGCCAAGAAGGAAGGTGTTGTAACTACCAAGTCTGGCTTACAGTACAAGGTAATCAAGCAGGGTGAAGGTCCTAAGGCTGTTAAGGGCGATACCATCAGCGTAACCTACAAGGGTTCAACCATTGACGGCAACGTATTCGACGAGCAGACCAAGCCAGTAGATTTCCCTCTGGACAACATGATCCCAGGCTGGATTGAAGGTCTACAGTTAATGAACGTTGGTTCAGAGTACGAACTGTACATCCCTGCATCTCTTGGTTATGGTGAGAATGCTGTTGGCCAGTTCATCAAGCCAAATTCAGTTCTTGTATTCAATGTTAAGCTTGTTGATATCAAGAAGGCTGAAGAGAAGAAAGACAACAAGTAATCTTTCACTTAGAAACAGTTCACACAAGGATGGGCTCAGTCCCATCCTTTCTTATCTTTGCCGCCGGAAGCCCCCTTGAACCTTCGCATAATCGGTATTTATACCCTTTCTGAACCTTCGCATAAAAAAAACACTGGCTCTAAAGCTTTCTTGCTTTCACTTTTATAGTCTTAAGTTCAGCAGCTGAGTACCATTTAGGTATTGGTTTTAAGAAATCAGAAAAATCATCGCGAATACGATCCACATTCTGCTGCATCTTAATAAACATGGATTTGCTTTTAGATGCAACCTTGCCACTCTTCCATAGAGAATACATGGCACTGTAAAGAGCAAAGCGGGTCCAGAATACAGAAGGGATCACTCCTGAAAAATAGCCATCCACAACCCCGGCGCAGAATAGAGGATAAAGACCGGCAGTCTCAAACTCCAGCATTGCAAAATCTTCGCAGGCATCACCTGGGCCATATGTATAGGAAGGAAGCAGAATGAGTGAGGAGTCACGGGTAATCAGAACTTTACCGTGATTTAGGGAACCATACCGCATGACGGTTCTAAACACACTGAAATTGTCAAAGCGCTGAGATATAGCCTCAAGTGCATATTTATCGTTTTTAAAATGCGGCAGAGCTGAGATGTATTCTGCAAGATTCTCCATAAAACTTTCATGACGGTTTACGGCCTTTTCACTTTGAGCTTTTGACAAAGGAACAGAATGCATCTCCTTAAGAATACGGCCTAGCTTTCGTCCGGTAGCATACTGCCATTCTTTGGGTACCACAGATAGGAAGTCAGTAAGAAAGCCGGACTCACTGTAGGAAAAAAGAGCAGTACAGAGATTATTCTCATCACCACTGTTAAAACTTATGGGTTCTGGAAAATGATCTTTTAGTTCAGGGTGGAAGAAACTGGCGCACATATAGGCCTTTTTGATTCGAGCCTCTGCAGTTTTCTTTCCCTGAAGACAAAGAAACTGACTGCTTCCGTTTTTTACAACAGAATAGTCAATCTTATTTTTATCAGTAAAAAGATTTCTATATGTAAGCTTCATAACTCGAAACAAAAATACTTAATCTATTCTTATTCTACAGTATTTTTCTTTGAGCGAGGATGAGCCTTATCATAAACC
Source organism: uncultured Succinivibrio sp. (assembly GCF_902756765.1). NCBI lineage: Bacteria > Pseudomonadati > Pseudomonadota > Gammaproteobacteria > Aeromonadales > Succinivibrionaceae > Succinivibrio > uncultured Succinivibrio sp. The sequence continues at coordinate 16,746 of NZ_CACVSS010000029.1, forward strand.
TGATGTAAACGTGCTGTTGCCACATGCGTGTAGATCTGAGTAGTCAGAAGACTTGAGTGACCTAGAAGCATCTGAACTGATCTTAAATCGGCATCATGATTAAGAAGATGTGTGGCAAAGGCATGCCTGAAGGTATGTGGAGACACATTTGAAGTAATACCAAGTTCACTGCAGTAGCTTTTTATTCTGTACCAGAAAGCATTTCTGGTCATGGGAGCAATGCCCTTTCCCGATAGAAAAATATAGGGACAGCTACCTTTGGGATCTTTGGTCTTTCTCAACGTTGAGACGTAGGTGTCAATCCAGTAAAGAGCAGATTCTGCCAGAGGAACCAGTCGTTCCTTATCTCCCTTACCTCTTACAATGATAAAACCGTCTGAGAAATTCACGTTATCAAACTTTAATGATACCAGCTCACTTACACGAAGACCTGTAGCATACAGGGTTTCCAGCATAGCCTTATCTCTTAAACCGGTGTGACTGCCAGGATCAGGAGCATTAAGAAACGCCTCTACACTGGCTTCAGACAGAACCGTTGGGATATGCCTTATAAGTTTTGGATTTTCAATATGAGCACATGGATCAACTTCAATCTGATGATCTGTTTTCAGATAAACACAGGCACAGCGAAGGGAAACAAGAAAACGGGCTACCGAGGAAGGTTCCCAGTTTTCCTTATTCTTAAGAAAATTCTCAATATCCCCAGCTGTAAAGGGAAGAATTCTAGAATTAGTCTGAGTAAGATAAGTAAAGAAAAGTCTAACATCACTCAGGTATGACTTTATAGTGGAATCAGACATACCCTTTTCAAGCAGAAGAAAATCACTAAAGCCTACAAGAATACGTTCTGATTCATCAATACTCATACCAGGGAAAAACTCTCAGAAGATGCTTTACAAAAAAACAATCTAATTTGCCCTTGATAGCTTCATCAGCTGTGACATTGACAGCAGTGAGCGATGGGAGGTCTTCTGTACACTGGCATAGAAACTGCTGCCATTCTTTATCAGACAGAATCTGTATACACCGTCTGATTTTGGATAGAAGCTAACCTCTTCGAATTTTGAATTGGAAGAAAGCTCAATCGGAGCTGAACCTTCATGAAGAACTCCTGGAGGATTTCTGTAACCGAAGTTTGAACCGTCAGTCCAGTCAGCATCGGCAAACTTGAACTTATATGGGGCCCAGTCAGCACGCAGAGTTGCTACTGTGCAGTAGGTATCCTCATCATCCTTACGTAAACGGTATGACTCTGATACCTCATAATCATTCATTTCCCCTCTAAGATATACAGCTTTGCTGTTAACAGAAAAGCTGCCAGGAACCAGAGATGCTACAGGAGCGTTGTTTGAAGAACATGATGTCAGTAAAAAAGCTGCAGCAACTGAGGTTATCATTATTTTTTTAGTAGAATTCACGATAAACCCAATTTAAACTTAATAGTAGTAAACTTAAAAATCTCCGCTTATTTTACACATAATTTAGATAAAAAGAGATAAGCTACAAAATAAAATTTGAAAGAGCCTTTGTTTATGGAAACAGCAGAAGCAGAATCAGAGAAAAGACCATTTGTGGTAGGACTGACCGGAGGCATTGCCTGCGGAAAAACCTCAATTGCATCCCTTTTTGCATCACTGGGAGTTCCTGTAGTGGATGCGGATAAAGTTGCCAGAGACGTGGTTAAAGTAGGAAGTCCGCTTCTGAAAGTGCTGGCAGGAGAATTCGGTGAAGATATCTTAAAAGAGGACGGATCACTAAACCGCCGCAGACTCAGAGAAATAGTATTTGATCCGCATGACAAGAGTAAGCTTCTGGTACTAAACAGCCTAATGGCACCAGCAATTCACAAGGAACTGAAGAAGCAGATCTTCAGTTATCACTCAGACTACGTTATCGCCATGATTCCCCTGCTCTTTGAACATAAACTCGAATTTCTTGTGGACAGAATTCTGGTAGTGGACGTGGATGACGACCTGCAGCTCAAACGAGTAATGGCAAGAGACAATATTTCAATAGAACTGGCACGTTCAATGATTGAAAATCAGGTAAGCAGAGAATACAGAGTAAAAAAAGCAGATGATTTGATCGAATCTGACGATTCTCCCTTAGATAAAAAGCTCAATGTCGTGCTAAAATTACACAATGAATATAAACACATGTCATCACAGGTAAAAAGATAGAGATTCTTTGGATCATGTTTAATTACGATTTCCCTTTAAGTTCTAGAGCAAGAACATATTTAAAACTCGAACGCGTCATCAAAAGTGCCGAAGAATGTACTGATTTAGACTCAATTCAGCATGTAATGTTTGCACTACGCTGTATTGTTGATTTCATAGACCTTGTAGACGGCTCGAGTGCCATAAAGATTGATCTTTTAAAAGATCTTGATAGATGCGACGGTCAGCTAAGAAACTGGCTTGAGGATCCAGAGTGTGATACAGAATATGTTTCCTCCCTTAGAGATAAGATTAAATATGCAAAAGATTTTCTAGATACATTCACCAGACAGAGAACTGTTCTAAAGGATGATCCGATTATTGAACTTATCAAACCAAGATTTCTGACTCCTGGAGGCATAAACTGTTTCGATACACCAATGTTTGATTTCTGGATTCATCAGCCTTTAGAAGTTAAGAAGAATCGTTTAGAAGCATGGATGCACGAACTAGACTGCATCAAAGTTCCGGTTTACACAATTCTGTACCTGTGGCGTTTATGTGCAAATCCTACAGATAAGATTGCAAAAAGCGGATTCATGCAGGAAACCGCTGATACATGTGATCTAATTAACATACAGTATGATTCTTCCATACAGGCCTATCCAGTTGTAAGCGGATTCCAGTCAAGAGTAAACATCCGATTCCTTCCTTTTGAAAAAGGAGCTCCTGTTGGAGATATACCATTTAAAATCGCTTACATCAAAGGCAACTTACAACAATAAAAAAAATGAGTTTAAGAGATTTACTACCAGAAGGTACATTTGATGAAATCCTTGAGGAAGCACATCTTGCTCCTGAAGATTTAAATACAGATGTAAAAAACGATAATGAGCCGGTGAAGGTAAAATGCCCTACCTGCAACAGAGAGGTTATTTACGATAAAAGTAATCCTTTCCGTCCTTTCTGTTCACAAAGATGCAGAATGGCAGAACTTGGTGCCTGGGTATCAAACAAGAGATTCATCAAAGGAACATCCCTGGATCAGGATGAAGATGGCGGCGATATAAACAACGTAGAATTCAGAAGCTGCCAGGATAGAGACTAACAATAATTAACAGGATTTTACCTTGAAAACAGCAGGGAAACAAAAAATTGCACTTGCCACACTTTCAGTAGCTGTAAGTCTGGCACTGTGTTCATCAGCATATGCAGATATTCAGTCAGAACAGCAGGAAACAATATCTGGAAGTGTTGTCAAAGGTGGCTATGTTGAAACAGCAAACAACTCAAAGAATGACGATAAAACTGTAGTTTCTTCAAAGTATGACGTTGAAACTAAAGTGGTCAAGGAAAATGAATTTCTAAGAATAGAAAAAACCACCAATTTTTCAACAAAAACCATGGAGAAGATGAATACTTCTGCTGCTGAAGAATATCTTCTCAACAGAAACTACGCTGAAAGCTCAACCTTCCCTATGAGGCTTATCAAAAGAATAAACCAACCATGGAGAGCAGCTCCTAGCTCTCCTATCTCGGGACAGTCAATAGATTGTTTCTATGGGGTTCCATCTTATCGTGCCCCAATGAAGTATGATGTTCATACCGAACCTGTTACCGTCACATCAGACAAGGTATCAGGAGACATCTCCCAGAAAGACAAACAGGTTCTGACCTACACAGGAAAGGTTGAGATAGTGCAGGGAGACAAGAAAATTCTTGCAGACAAGGCTACCTACAATGGAGAGAATAAAACTCTGACCGCAGAAGGTAGCTCCACCATAAGCTCTGGTCAGTACACAACCACCTCAAAAGATCCAGTGGAATACAATCTTGAGAAAAAAACTGTAAAGGGCACCAATACTGTTTATCAGTTAAACGGCTCTGTGCTCAATGGCGATGCTGATGAATATGAGTTTGACAATGCAAAAGGAACAAAAATTTTAAGAGGAGCAACACTATCAGGCTGTCCGGCAGACAAACGCTCCTGGCATATGTCCTCCACTTCTGTTGAAATTGATGATGGAGACAGTTTTGGTTCTGCCTGGAATGATGTTTTCTACGTAGGAAAAGTTCCTGTATTCTACACTCCTTATGCAAACTTCCCTGTAACCAACAAGAGAAAAACTGGTCTGCTGCCTGCAAGTGTTGAGTATAATACAGATGAAGGATTTGGCTATGAGTTGCCTTTGTATCTCAACCTTGCACCTAACTATGATGCAACCATAACCACAGGACACGATCCTGAACATGGAGATAAATACGATGCAGAAATCAGATATCTGCCATTTTCCAATTTCTCAGGATCCATTAAGGGAACCTATCTTCCAGATGATCCTAAGTTCACAAGAGTAGTAACCAATTCAAACGGACAAGCCTACACTCAAACAGGAAATTCTTCCGACCGAAAACGATGGTTCCTGAATCTAAAGGATTCTCTGACTTTTCTAGAGAATGATTTAGTATTCACTTTGGATTACTCAAAAGTAAGAGAAGGAGACTATACCTATCTTAGTGACATAACTCAAAAAGATGCCGCAGTTACCGACTCTAGTCTGGTTCAGTCTCTCCGAGGTGTCTATGATCAGGATAAATATGATGTGTCAGTGGAACTGAGAAAGTATCAGAATATGTACTCTACCTCTAGCTTCAATACCTATAAACCTTTTGCTATGCTGCCTCAGGTAAAACTGAGAGGGTATGATACATTCGGAAGATTCATCTATAAGATGCAAGGTGAAGCTACAAAATTCAGTATAGAAAAATACACCTCCGATAAAAAGAATCTTTATATGGACAGAATGCATCTGCAACCATCTATAAAATACAATGCATTTGATTCATATGGAACAACTGTAGATTTCGGAGCAACCGGTTTTCTAACACACTATAACCAGTCAGATCTAAAGTATTTAAGCAATGCCTATCAGCAGAGACTAGGCTATGCAAAAGTTCAGGATTCTCTAACCAGAAGTCTCTATCTTTTAGAGGCTAAGGCCAAGACGACTCTGGAACGTAAGGTTCTGGACATGAACCATACTCAGACCTTGGAGCCTGAATTAAAGTATATGTACATTCCATATAGGGATCAGAGAAATATTCCCCTGTATGACACCACCAGCAGATATGACGAGTACTACACTCTGTTCTCACCTATGCGTTATGCAGGTATCGACAGAATAGCAAATCTCAATACTGTTACAGCAGGATTTACAACCAGACTTTTAGACTCTCATGATCGCGAAGTCATGAGATTTTCTCTGGCCCAGGCTTACAACATGGACAAGCAGCGTGTAAAGCTTAACGAATACTACGCCTATAGCAATGAAAACAAACACACCAGTCCGATTGAAGCCAGCTTCAATGCAGATTACAAGTCTTTCAACTATCACGCTCAAGCTCAATATGATCCAGAGAATAACGAGTTCAATTCTTATAACGGCGGAATTCACTACACAAACAAAGCAACAGGCTTTAAGACAGGTGTTACCTACAGATATTTGAAAAATGGAAACTATCAGGTTGACAAGCCTAATATTGTAAGAAACCTGTCACAAGTTGGTGTAACAGCATCTTTACCAATGAATCCATATTGGACTCTGTTTGGAGCTTCATACAGAGATCTTGAGCAGAACTACAACATTGATACCAAGCTGGGCATCAGATATGACGAATGCTGCTACTCTATTGCTCTAGTGTATGAGAATTACCTCAAATACGACTGGACAAAAAGACGTCATGAAAATGATATGATCATCGGGCTGAACGTCGAATTCAAGGGATTCTACTCTATCAATATTCGCAAGATATCAGATGTAAGAGGAACCAATACCCACTATCTGCCAGACGTAATTCCTAACAATCTTAACAGATAATATAAGATTGACTGGAATTTAGATTAAATATTAGGCAATATAGATGAATATTGTGTAAACAACAGAATAAAAAATAATATAAAGGAGGCGAATTGCTTTTCTCCTGTTGGAGGATTGTTATCGCGATTACGTATGAGAATAAAACAGACATTTACAAAGCTTTCTTTAATTGCAATGTTTGGCGCATCTTTTGCCATAGCACCTACTCTGTCCTATGCAGAGGAAGAGGTAGCTTTAGATTCTACAGCCGCAGTTGTAAATGGAGGAATTATTCTTGAAAGTGATCTCAACCGTCACACTCGAGAACTACTGCAGAACTACAAGACTCACGGTGCACAGGTTGATGAGTTAACCGCAAGACGTCAGGCTCTGCAGTCACTGATTACCCGTTCGCTGATTCTTCAGCTGGCACAAAGCAACGGTGCAGATATTCCTGATATGCAGCTTGATTCAATCTTAAAGCAGACCGCCTTAAGACACAACACTTCTCCAGAGAAGATCCTAGCCTCATACGGAAACATTCCTGAGTCTCAGGCAAGACAGAAGTTCAAGGAAGACTATCTTATCAATGAAGTCAGACGTTCATCTGTAAGACAGAGAATCAATATTTCAGAAAGTGAAATCAATTCCTACGCCAAGGCTTTAAAGGAAAGAGGAAGTGTTGAACCAATGTATCATCTGGGGCAGGTTATAATTCCATTGTCCTCAAATCCAACCGAACAGGAATACCGTCGTGCCCAGGCAAATGCACAGACAGCTTTAAAGGAAATCCGTTCCGGAGCCAATGTTGAAGAGGTTGCAGCAAAGTACGCCGTGGGTTCACAGAGTGCAGATCTTGGCTATCAGCCAGAGACCGCAATTCCACTGCCATTCCTGCCTGCACTGGTTAACGCTAAGCCTGGCGCTGTGGTAGGTCCTTTCAGATCCTCTATTGGTCTTCACATTCTAAAGCTATATGATGTTACCAAGAATGCAATTACTCCAATCAAGACCTACAGAGCTTCTCATATTCTGATCAAGACCTCAATCATCTTCTCTGATGAAGCTGCAATTGCTAAGCTAAATTCAATTATGGATGACGTAAAGGCTGGAAAAATCACTTTTGCTGATGCTGCCAAGAAATACTCAGAAGATCCTGGTTCAGCAGTTCAGGGCGGTGATTTAGGCTATCAGTCACTAGATGCCTACGATCCAGGCTTTGCTGCCGGTATTGCAGCCCTGTCTGTAGGTCAGTACAGTGAACCGGTTAAATCCAGCTACGGCTGGCACATCATTCATCTTGATGACGTCAAGATTGATAAGGATTCCCTAAGCGCATACAAGGATAAGGCCGCATCAATCATCTTTGAAAGAGAATTTGCAGAAGCTGTTGCCTATTGGGAGAGAGGTCTTAGAGAGAGTGCCTATATCCACGTTATTGATCCTGAGCTTGTTCGTGCAGGAGCAGGAATCGAGATGGAGAATACTACTATAGGACAGCCACAGCAGAATCAGGATGGCAAGATTTCTCAGGGATCTGTTTATATGAATTAAGAGAATTATCTTGTTCTTTTTAAGATATATAAATCTTCAGCGCCGATAACTATTTATCAGCGCTGATTTTTTTGTGTCAGGAAAATCAGAGATTTTCGAGAATATTAAAAAACTACTAATTATTGTTATTATTTTTGTCAAACGAGTTTCCAACAATCGTGAAATAATCTCTAGCACCGCCAATGTTAAAGGTTAGAGATAGTGCGTTGTAACCAAGCTCTCCTCCGAACGAAATTGCGTTTTTAATAGTTTGAGCATCTGTTTCACCACTAATCTTATTTTGCACCAGCTCTAGTGTAGCTGTTGTAAAATCCTGTTTCTTATCAATAAGACCAGGAAGCTTACCATTAGGTATTTTTTCCGGCAAGGTCTTAGCTGATTCAATCATACGCTGCTTGATGATGTTAGCCATCTTCAGACGCAGATCCATATATGCTGCAACGTTAGGATCCTTGCTTAGTTCAGCGATTGTCTTACGGTTTTCAAGATGCGTATCAAAGTTGCCCTCATCATTTCTATATGAGGTTATAGAATATTCACAGTCATGAAGCTTTTTCAGGTTTTCATCACTTACTTTGCTGCGGACCTCCAGAAATTGTTTATGCAGCTCATACAGAGGATCAGCCTCTTTTGGAGATTTCAGATAATTACCGTAAACCATGTCTTGAAGCTTTTTATTCTCTTCTTTTCTACCGACAAACTTGATAATTCTGTTTTCCCACATTTCATTCAGTGAATATTTAAAACCAGAATCAACGCGCAGCAGAATGTTAGTCATCTGAATCTCAGATTTTCTGTATTTTTCATATTCCTTCTGAATTTCCTTTTTATGTGCCATGAAAGCTTCAAAATCGGCCTTATCAAACGCCTGATTTGGAGCTAAATCATATTGCTGATGCTCCGCTAGGTCCTGAACAATTTTTTCATTGGCCTTATAGTCGTAATTAAGTATCGTTACAACCTCATCAACTCTTTTTTGAGTAATTGTAATTCCATTCAGGACTGAGTCTCTAATCAAATTATAACAAGGGTCTGCTCCTGTAGTAATATTATCCAGATGATATGAATCAAGCATATTGCCAATTTCATCCATTAAGACATTAAGCTCATCAATACCGTTTGCAAGACGCTTTTCACTCTCCGCCATATTACTGATAGCACCTGGAATTGTGATACCAGCCTGCTGCAGCTTTTTAATCAGAAGAGAAAGGCGGATGCCGACTTCACTCTTTGTTCCCTTTAGCAGAATTGGCTTAATCACATTGTCTGTAAGCTCTTTTTCTCTTTTCTCAAAAATCTTGCGATCTTCTTCAGAAAGTAAAGCTTTAAAGCCCTCAATAAACATACTTACGGTATGTTTTTCAATGGTAGGCTTCTCCTGTGGTGTTGCCTCGAACTGATAAATGCCTCCGAAAGAACATGCAACATTAATCTTAAGAAGGGCATTGGTCTGTGCCTTAGTAAGCTGAGAAGCATTACCATAGTCAATGATGGTAATCTTGGTCTTGGACTGAGGATCTGAAGGATCAGCAGGAGCCACCATCAGGTTACCTGGATGCATATCGCCATGGAAGAAGCCTTCAGTACCAAAAATAGATTTGTTAATCCATTTCTTTGCAGTTACGCCAAGAGAGGTATTGATATCAGCCATCTGCTTTAACAGAGTCTGCATTTCACGTCGGTTATTTATGTATTCATCCACAGTCTTCGCAGTGGTTCTCTTGAGCTCATCAATACGAGCTTTTACAGTCTTGATGTAACGATCAAGAGTATCACCTGGAGCAAGCTTAATCAGCATTGAAGTCTCTGTAGCAGGAACTCCGTCTACAAGTGACATGGTTTCAACTCTGTCACTATCAATTCCATCTGAGTAGACCTGCTGTCCAAGTTTAATATTGTTAGCCTCAAGCTCCAGACTGAATTCCTTTTTATACTGCTCATACAGTCCCTTGTAGGTATCCGCCATTCCAGGAATACCTCTGGCCTCGATCATAAACTGCTCGAATTCTCGTTTAGTCTTAACTGAAACTTCAGGACGTATTACCTTTAATACCGCATCATAAGGCTCTCCCTGTGCAGGAGTAACTGTTACCAGAAAAGCCTGACCGACAGATGCCGCACCCAGAGGCTTTTTAATGCTCATACTCTTAATGGTGTTGTTTGAATTATCCACAATCTTAAGCATCTGAGCCTGAACATATTTAGGATCAATCGGACTTAAATTGGACTTCATGTCATCAAGAGCTGTCTTAAAATCCTGATCCATACCAGGAAGCTCAAGTCCCTGCAGCAGTTTGTGCATCAGAGGACCGGCACCTTTGAGCATAGCGCCAAGCTTTGCTGCTTCAGATGTCTTATCATCTGAATAACGGATCATTGATGAAATCATAGAACGCTTGTCAACCTGCCTGGTCTTTAAAAGTGAAGGCAGTTCAGAGTTAAAACGATTGGCCTCACGAATAGAACTGATTGCCTGATTTACAAGATTCTTCTGCGCATCAGAAAGATCTGCAGGAAGCTTAGGGTTGACATCCTTTGAGGCTGCCAGAGTTTCGGCCAGAGTCTTAAGCTCAGGAGTAATACCTTCAGGCATCTTTGCTTCCATATGCTGGGTGCTGAAATAGCTCATCAGCACATTCTTTATAAGTTTACCCATACCAGGTTTATCAAATTCATCTGGTTCTGAAGCCATCTGAGATAATGATGGCGACTTAAGATCAATATTAAGGCCTTTTAACGGTTCATAATCAAGATAATCCTGGGACTGAGTCTGAAGTACCAGCTTGCCGTCTTTTTCCGCGGTAAACTTTGCTATCTGACTTTCAAGATACTCAACTGTAAAAATAGGCTCAAAGGCCTTCTCTGAAATTTCATTTTCCAGAGCCTCCTCAAAATATTTACTGCCCTCGTCAGACATATAATTTTCAGGAGGTAATAATCCACACATGTTAATGTAACCATAATAGGCGTCCTTCAATCCTGTCAACATGCCATGCTTATTTCTATCACTAGGGTATAACGTAGCATTAACTTTCTGTATCTGCATAATAGACAGAATAACCTCTTTATAGGTTCTAAATAGCTCCTTATAAGCTTTAAACAATTCCTTACGTCTCTGCTCTTTCAGCTCTGCAGCTCTCTCAGGCTCATTCTGCAGCTGTTCAGGTGTTGGCTTAGGAGTTTTGACTATATCTGCAATAATCTTTCTAGGATCTCTATCTGGAATCGGAACAAAGCGTGATTTCTTATTTGCCTCATTGTTATTTAGAAGAGTTGCTGTAAACTTATCTTTTACAAGCTGCTGCTGTTCTTCAGCCACAAGAGTCGCAGCCTGGTTAACAGCCTTATCAATAGACTCCAAGGACTCAAACGGAGTCTTGGCAATTAGCCCCTTAACAATCTCAAGGTCGAGTACTACCTTATTACCTGCTACCATTGCTCCAAATTTCTGTTTGTCTTCCTCGCTGGAGAGCATCTTAAAATAATCAGTTGAGTATGACTTAAACACTCCCAGAAGAACAGGACCTAGAGTATTTCTGACACTTGCAGGTAAGGTCTCAAGAGCAAGACTTCCCTTGTTGTAACCTTCTTCTAATATAAGTTTTATAGCTTCAGGATGCTGCAGCATAACCTGTCTGATTCTGTTACCTTCCTTTCCTTCATTCATATCATAAAGTGAAGTATCAGCAGGCATAAACATATCTGCGAAGAAGTTATGAATCAGTTTCTGATTCTGGCTCATTCCCTCCTGAGGGTCGGTTCTGACCTGTCCGATATTGGAAATATCAACCTTGGAGTTAACTATATTTGGAGACTTTTCTAAAAGCGACTCGATCATCTGCATATCCTTGTCGGCCTCGATAGAGTTTACATTCTCAAGGATATGAGGTGTACTGTTATATCTTTTGATTTCAGCGCGAAGGCTGGCGGCGGTCATCTTTGGGTCAAGAATACTCTGAGCAGCCCAGTGACTTATTGTTCTGATGCCTATGTTATTAAGCTCGTTTGGATCAATTCCCAGTTTAGCTCTTAAGGCTTCTGCCATGAGCCCTCTGCTGATACAGGATTTCGGACTCTGCTCACTGGCTACAATCATCTGTTCCAGTGCACCGAAGGTACCTTTCTTGGCAGTCTTATCAGCATACTCGTCTGCAGCAATTTCCTGATTGTACAGTTCTGGATTGTTGATGATATCTTCCATAATCATGGCAGAGAATTTACTGGTAGTATCATTGATTTCCAGCCTTTTATCGACGTTATACTGTTTAAGAGCAGGCTGATTGTTTTCAATGATACTTTCATCAGTGATGTTATTTTCCCCCATGGTGTTGTAGTCAATGTAGCCTTGATTAAACTCTTCATCCAAAAAGTTATTATTCTGGATGATTTCCTCATTGTTGTTTACATCAATAATCAGATTCTCTTCAATGATATTGTTCTCTTCCTGAAGACCTTCAACACTCATAAAGAACTTACCCAGAGGATCACGACGGATCTCTACTGTAAAATCTCCAAGCACAAAGCCAAAGGTTGTTTCCTTGCCTGGAATTGAAGTCATAAGAGCGGTGGCAACTTTGACAGCAGCCTGACAGAGCTGCTTCTTTAATTCAGGAGACTCCTTATTAGTCTCAGGATCGATAATATGCAGTTCTGAAGGAGGAGTTTTTCCTGAGAGCAGTTCTGAAAACTTGTTAACCAGATTTTTTTCGGTTGCAGTAAAAACGTGAGGCTCTATGCTTTTAAAGCCTTTACCCTGATTATTAACCGCATTATTGTTATTAATGATTTCATTATTATTAACAATATTGTTGTTCTGAATGATATTAGAGTTATTGCTGTTTATAGAAATACGATTATCAGACATTTGAAAACTCCTTTACGGAAATCAGAATCTTATATAACTTCTAATCAGGGAAAAGGTTCTCTGTTCGAAGAATTTGTGTACTGATTAAAAATAAAATCTCTTGTACGCCCTTATTTGTAATAAGGAAAAACTAGCATTCTTTAAAAAGTATAGTTAAGTAAGTCATAGTCACACGATTTGGAATTTGTGTTTTTTGAACTTATCCAGATATTCTATATGTTGAATTTTTTTGTTATCGTCTATTGTATAGTTTATTATATTTTTTTTAATTTACGATATTATTTTATCTAATTTTTGAACTACGACTCATTTTTATACAATATAAAATAACAAGAGAATTTTGCAGGTAAATTCATATAGATAATAACAATTAACCTTTATAACCAATATTATCTGCGCTCTAATAGCTTTGATTAAAGGATAATTATTACAAGATATTTTTTAACTACAGCATGTAAGGAAGACGGACAATTGCAAGAGAGAAGCTTCTGTTTTGAAAATTAGTGACAGCGATCAAAAAAAAGTAAAATCGACTTAATCACTTCAAACTAGGTTATAATTCACTCAGCGCAGATGAACCCCAGCGCAGAATTTGTTTTTTATACAGGGAATAATATGGCACTACCACCAGTACACATGAAAGCTAGAAAACGCTTTGGTCAAAACTTTTTAGTAAATGATCATATCATTGGTCAGATTGTAGACGCTATCAACCCAAAGGAAGGAGAGAAGCTCGTTGAAATCGGACCTGGTCATGCAGCGCTAACAAGACCAGTGCTTGAGAGAGCAAAAACTCTAACCGCAATTGAGCTTGATAGAGATCTTGTTGAAATTCTGAAGCATGATCCTTTCCTAAAAGGTCTTACCATCATCGAAGGCGATGCCCTGAAGGTTGACTTTGAAAAGATTGAAGGTGCAGGCAACCTTAGAGTATTTGGTAATCTTCCTTATAACATTACCTCTCCAATTATTTTCCATCTGCTGTCTCAAAGAGGCATTATTGATATGCATTTCATGCTGCAGAAGGAAGTAGTTGAACGTCTTGCAGCAGCACCAAACAGTAAGGACTATGGAAGACTGACTGTAATGACACAGTTCCATGCCAATGTTATTCCGATGCTGATAGTTCCTCCTTCAGCCTTCAGACCAGCACCTAAGGTTACCTCCGCAGTAGTAAGACTGAAGCCAAAGAATCTTACTGAAGAGGAACGAGCACTGGTTCCTTATCTGAATAATGTAACCACTACCGCTTTCTCAGCCAGACGCAAGACCATCAGAAATGCCCTGTCAAAGTTCTTCACCGAGAACGAGATTATTGACATGGGACTAGATCCTATCATCCGAGCAGAGAACATCTCTGTTGAGAAATACGTTGAACTTGCAAAAGCTATAAAATACAGAGACAAAGTATAATGGCAAACTCACCTGTTTATGAACTATTAGAAAGAAACAGAGATATCTTTGAGAACAGAAACCTGATTATTGCAGGAGATGTTCTTGATCCAATGATTCTGTCTCTGGTAAAAAACAGTACACATGCAACTGTAATCTGCGATAACTATGTTGTTTGCAAGGCTATGGCTGCAATGATCGGACAGAATCTTAACTCTGACTGTCCTCAGATCATAAGCTACAAACATGTTGATCTGATTTTCTCGGATATTGAGTCCGCCCTGCCTCATGTTAAAACCGCAGATACCCTAATGCTGCTGCTTTCAAAAGCAAAACAGCAGACCGTAAAACTCATAAATCTGCTTGAAGCAAAACTTGAGAAAGGAGCTTATATCTATACAGCAGGAGCCAATGACGGT
>NZ_CACVSS010000030.1:0-24497 GCF_902756765.1 uncultured Succinivibrio sp.
CCTTTGATAACGGCATAGGTGTTTATACAGGTTTTGAATCTTCCTACGAGACAATGGATGAAGGTGAAGGTAAAGCTCCAAGCAAGATCGAGAGAAGAATTCCTGTATATATAAACTATAACGCTAACGAAAACTTCAATGTCTGGGCTGAAGCAAAATTCTGCGCAGGTGGTACACCTGAATTCAAAGGAGAGAAATTCCATGATGATTCAGGATCTCAATTCGCTGTTGGAGCTAGATACACATTTTAAAAAGCTCTATCCATAAAAAAACTAATTACGAAGCTCGGAATTAAATCATCGGTACAGTCCTTATTATTGTGCCGGTGTTTTTTTTTTTGATGCAAAAAAAATATGCGACATATGAATGTATGCCGCATACATTAGTCAAGGAGTAAAAAAAACGGTTGTGTTTAACCTAGATTGGTAACTTCCTTCCACTCTGTCTCAGTAAACAGCTTGGTGAGATCAATCAGAATTAACAGATCATCTTTGCGGTTGCATACACCAGAGATGAACTGAGCATTCTCTTCTGTACCAACATTAGGAGTATCGTCAATATCATTGGTATTGAGATCTGCAACCTCTGCAACGGAATCAACCAGAATTCCGATAACATGCTTATCAGACTCAATAATCATAATTCTTGTATTATCAGTAACCTCTGCAGGAGGAATACCAAAACGAGCTCTGGTATCGATAACAGTAACAACGTTACCACGCAGGTTAATAATTCCCAGCACATAAGAAGGTGCACCAGGAACAGGAGCGATATCTGTATAACGTAATACCTCACGTACCTGCATAACATTGACGCCATATATTTCATTACCTAGCTTAAAGGTAACCCAACGCAGCAATTCACCTTTTTTTGCATTAACGTCGATTGGATTTTCTGCGATTGCTTCTTCTTTTGACATCTTTTAATCCTCGTTATACACACCACACACGATAATGGCGCAATTACTCTTTAATTTTATTTTAATAAACTTTAGCAAAATGTAGAGGTTACGTAGTTAAAACTTTGATCATGCACTCATTTGTACATCAAGATCTTTGAGATTAACTCCATTTTCAAACATCTTGATCAAGGCTTTTACATGCAGTAACGCGCACATTTCCTTTTTAACAATACCTGCAAGCCAAGGTCTGTTACCAGCGGTCTGTCTCCAGGTAATATTTTCTTTGTTTAAAATTCTGTTTCCTTCAAGGACATCGCAACCTATTGACCATAATGTCTTATCCAGAGAAATCATATACTCATACTTTTCCGACTGAGGAGCATCACTCTTAACCCACTTTAGAGTATCCACAACATTCATCTTTCTGCCACGTATATCAGCAATTCCCTGGAACCAGTCAGGTTTTCCGAACAGCGGAGTCACCTTATCACACTGGAATATTCCTCCAAGATTAACTAACGGAACAGCAAAACGAATACCCTTTACCAGGAAGAACAACACCTGAAATTCATCAGGCATCTCAATATTAGTCCAGTTATAAGGAGCCTCCTCATTATCAGACTCCTGTTCGACCTGAACAGCACTCTCATCAGCTACAACAGATTCTGATGCGGTAACCTGTTCAACCTGAATCTGCTCTTCTACAGCAGTTTCAGTTACAATCTGAGTTTCTTCAACGGTCTGAGTTTCAACAGCTGTTTCTGTAACAGTTTCATCTGCAACTTCTGTTTCAAGCTGAGTTTTAGGAACTGACTCCAAAAGACTCTCAAGACTCTTGTGTTCGGCAAAAGGGAGAGGTTCGGATTTTTCCTCAACGCTCTGAAGTTGAGGCTGTAACACAGGAGCTTCTGAGGAAGAATTATCCTCTGGAACATAATCATCTGAAGCATAGTCAATATCATCTGCAGAATTATCAGTCTCAACAGCTGTATTCTGTAAAGAGGATTCCTCATTTTCCACAGGTGTTTCCGAGATCTCTTCAGACTCACATGCAACTTCTTCTGAGGACTCTTCAGCATCAAGAGGCATATCTTCAGTTTCTTCTGTCTCAGTAGCTGCTTCAGCCTCCGCAATAGCATCAGGAGCAGGTTCTGAATTATCTTCACTTATCTCAGACTCTACTTCCGCGGCAGCTATATCCTTTTCATCTGAAGATTCTTCTACAGATGTTTCATCTGCAACGCAAACCTCCGAAGATGCTCCATCTGAGGCAGACAAAGTCATATCTTCCTGAGGATTTTCAATTTCATTTTCCTGAGGTAATGCCTCTGGCTGTGAATCACTAACTTCGTTTCCAGATCCTATAACCTGATCATTCTCATTCTGAGCACTAACTTCTGTTTGGGCAACAGCATTCTGCTCCTCTAGAGATTCCGACTCTGGAGATTGCTGTTCACTTTCTTCTTCAAGCATCTGCTTGAAATATGCTACAAGGGTGTCATCAATATCATTAAATGACATACTAGGATCCTTAATAATTAACTGAGCATAGCATCAACATCACCTGCAATGATATCCATATCTTTATTAACGTCAGATTTTGTATTTTTTTCACCTGAAGCCAAAGAAACAATTGCAGCCGCATTCGGAGATATTTTATCCGGATTAAGCTCTAGCTCTTTCGATAGTAGTTGTAATAATAATTCACGATAAGCCAATGCACCACGACATTTCTCATCAAGCATTGTGATTGGAAGCCCCTTCTGAGAAGACTCTCTGAATAAAGTATCAACAGGGATCTGTCCTTGCCATAAATTATCTTTGTAGTGAGCGGTCAGATATTCTAATGAAGTTCTGCTTGCCTTGGTACGTTTATCATACATAGTAGGGATAACAGTATAGTTAATAATGCAATTGTTATCAGCTTTACGCATAATATTAAAAGTACGAACCATCCCCTCTAATCCCTTTAGGGACAGAAATTCAGTCTGGGTTGGAACAAGAATTGAGGTACTGGCTACAAGAGCATTCACCATCAGAGCTCCTAAGACAGGAGGACAGTCAATTAGAACTACATCGTAGTCATCCTCTATAAGTTTAAGAGCATTGGTAAGAATACGACCAACTCCAGAACGTCCAGACAGTTTTCTGTCTATAGTTGCAAGAGTCATACTAGATGCGATGATATCAAGATTTGGAAAATTAGTGTGAGTAATGACGGACTGTACACTCTCCTTGTCAAAACTTTCCTGAGTATACAGGTCATAAAGACTTTTTTCGATATTATTGTAGTCAAAACCTAAATAGCTAGTCAAAGAGGCATGAGGATCGGTGTCAATTATCAGAACGTTTAGGTTCTCTTTTTGTAACCAACCAGCTAACGATGCGACTGTTGTAGTCTTACCTACACCGCCTTTTTGACTTGCAATTGACCAAACTAGCACAAAAGGCTCCTTAATCTATTTTTTTATAAACCGAAATCCAATTCGATTGTATTACCTTCACCACGCTTAACTTCAACATCACCCTGACCGGCATTAATGCTTGGTTCAGTTGTACCGTTAATCAAACTCTGCTCAGCATCAGTTGCGGTAAGAGGAGTCTTTCTTTCCATTGCATATCTTGAAATTGCGATAACAACTTTTCTATTCATAGCACGACCAGCTGCTGTCTTATTTGAATACATTGGTGAATACTCACCGTATGCTTCAATTGCCATACGCTCAGGAATAATGCCCGCGCGTTCCAGCTCGGTTAAAACAGAAAGTGAACGATTAGCGGACAAATCCCAGCTATTCATGAAAATTCCATTTGGTATAAATGTATTATCTGTATAACCGCGGATTCTGATGTAGTTATTTATGTTAGAGATTGCAACTGCAATTCTCTGAATAATTGGTCTTGAGGCAGCAAGAATAGAAGCACTACCCTCTGCAAACAGCAGACCTGAATTTACATTGATGGACAACCAGTGTGGATTTTCCTCAATATCAATATATTTTTCCATACCTGTATCGCTGATTGCCTCGGAGATTGAACGTCTTACAGCGTCGAACTGAGTACCAACTTTACCTTCACCAATACTGTCAGCATTAACCTCAGACTGTCCTCCCTGTTCAAAGTGATCGGATGAGCCTCCTGCCTGGAATCCACCCTCACCTGTCTGAGAGCCACCATCAGGAGCATTGGATTTAGGATTTACATTCTTAGATACAGTCTGATTATCAGAAATAACTAGCTCACCTGAAGCATTGGCAGAATCGGCATTATTCTGACCATCCATCTCATCATCAGAACCAGAGGTTGTATCATCTCTTTCCTGATTAGACTGAGTCGATGTGATCTGGAAATTCATCATCACTCCACCGTCTTCAATGATCTGTTTTCCGGTATCACCCTGAGATGATTGCATAGACTGAACTGCTTCCTGAACTTCCTGTGCCAGCTGCTGAGCTAGTGAACCAGGAACAAGAAGAGCTCCACCAGGAGAACTAATGGCAGTTTCATTGAAGGCCTGAGCAATACTCTCTACCATCGATTTGGCTTCAGACTGCTTGGCCATAGCAAAGGAGTACAGAACCACGAACAGTGCAAACAGCAAGGTCATGAAGTCAGCATACGACACCATCCATCGTTCAAGGTTTTCGGGCTCTGGAGGCTTTTTCTTCATATTATTGCCTTATTTTCTTATTATATTAACTTCCACCCTCGGTCTTATCACCACCGGTGTAAACTGCAAGACGGCGCTTTAACATCATGGTATTCTCACCAGATGCAATTGATACTAGACCTTCTAGAGTCATGTACTTATATAAAGCCATTTCGGCAATAATACTTTTAACTCGGTTTGATGAAGGAAGACAGATAATGTTAGCAAGAACCAGACCGTAAATAGTTGCAACGAATGCCACCGCAATAGCAGGACCTAATTCATCTGGACGGTCCAACAGAGACATAGCGTGAATCAGACCAAGCACCGCACCGATAATACCCATGGTAGGAGAATAACCGCCCATAGATTCTAGCATCTTGGCGTAAGGTTCATATTTAGCTTCTTCAACGGCAATGCCCTGCTCTAGGATTTCCTTTAGAGCATCCTTATCAACACCATCGACAATCATCTGAATACCGTCACGTGTATAATCATCAGATGCGGACGAAATGGAATTTTCCAGTGCCAGTAATCCCTGCTGACGAGCAGTTGTTGATAAACCAACTAAAAGTTCAACCTGAGATTCAAAACCGATACGTGGAGGAGCCAATGTCCATAACATACACTTGAACGCACCGATAATCTGAGGCAAAGGAAACTGCACCCAGCATGCGAAGAATGAAGCACCTACCACAACAAGGAAAGCAGGCAACTCTAACATCATTGCAGGAGATGTACCTTCTAACATCATAGAACATACAATACATCCGCACGCAAGAAAAATACCCAGAAAGTTCATTGAGACCTGCCTTTTTTGTTATTAACCCAGCTCTTTAACAATACAGCCTGCAATCTCTCCCAAAGGAAGAACCAGATCTGTAATGCCAGCATTTACGATGGCCTGAGGCATACCGTAGACCACACAGGTTTCTTCATTCTGAGCCCAGATAACAGCTCCTAGTTTCTTAAGAATAGAGCAACCTTCACAGCCGTCGGAGCCCATTCCAGTCAGAATCATTGCCAGAACCTTTCCACCGTACATCTTTGAAAGAGACGCAAATGAAACATCCACACAAGGATTATAGGTAGTCCTTCCAGTATCAGCGATAACACGACATCTTACCTTGATGCCGACTTTCTCAAAAATCATCTGAGTCCCGCCAGGAGCTATATAGCAGGTACCAGCTTCAAGAATATCTCCATCCTTTGCTTCGACAACATGCAGATTTGAGATAGCATCAAGTCTTGCAGCGAAAGTAGTAGTAAAAGAAGCAGGCATATGCTGAACAATCACAACAGGAACATTCAGCTTAGGCAATTTAGGAATAATATCCTGAAGAGCAATTGGTCCTCCGGTAGAACTTCCAATTGCAACAATTGAATGTGGCTTACCTGACTTCTTAAATGTAGTTGTCTCTGACTTATGGTTACCAAATGTAAACTTCAAAGCACTTGCAGGAGTGCCAGGATTTGCTGCCAACATTGCGTTAATCTGGTTATAAGCATCCTTTGCTGAACCAGCTGTTGGTGCAGGTGCTCCTGCTGCAGCTCCGATAGGAGCACGAGCAGTGGCAGTAGCAGGTTTTGCCACAGTTGCAGAAGAAGGAACTGTCTTCGTAGCAATAGTTGGAGAAGGAGCAGATGGTCTAAAGCCCCTTACACGGCTACGAGAAACAGCTTTGATTGATCCAATTAGGTTCTTGATGGCATCTTCTCTTCTATGAGCAATGTCATCAAAGTTTTTAGGCATAAAATCTACAGCGCCTGCCTCAAGAGCCTTAAATGTTGCTGTAGCACCTTCATGTGTCAAAGATGAGAACATAAGAATAGGAGTTGGATTCTTCTTCATGATCTCAGCAACGGCAGTAATACCGTCCATAACTGGCATTTCAACGTCCATAGTAATTACATCTGGACGAAGTTTGGTGGAAAGTTCTACTCCTTCCTTACCATCTTTAGCCTCACCTACAACCTCCATAGTAGGATCTGATTCAACAATCTCTCTTAAGCGCTTGCGGAAAAAGCTTGAGTCATCAACAATCAAAACTTTGGTAGCCATAGGTAATCCTTATTCTTCGTTATTATCATTAGTATTTTCTGGAGCTACTTCAGGGGTACTATCAGTATCTTCAGCATTCTTTTCAACTGCTAGGTGTTTGTCTGTTGGCAGAGGAACACGCTCGGCATCCTTATGAGCATATGCTCTCATCAAGCCAGGAATGTCTAGAATCAGAGCGATACCACCATCTGAGGTAATGGTTGCACCTGCCATACCAGGAGTATGACGAAGGATCTCATCTAGAGGTTTAATCACAACTTCTTCCTGTCCTAAAAGCTCATCTACCACGAAACCTACCAGCTGAGCAGCAGAAACCTGTACAAGCACAATATGAGCCTTGTTCTCAAGATATTCCTTAATAGAAACCTTCTCGAACCACTGTTTTAAGAAGAACAGAGGAATAGCCTTATCACGTATTACGATAGTATTCAGACCATCAACATTTCTCATTGAATCCAGATCCAGATAGAAAATCTCTGAAACTGAGGTCAATGGCAGAGCAAAGGTTCTGTTAGAAACAGAAATCATTAAGGTTGGCAGAATTGCCAGTGTCAGAGGAACCTTAATTTCGATGGTGGTTCCTTTTCCGTAGGTGGAAATAACATTAACTGTACCGTTAAGTTTGGAAATGTTGGTCTTAACCACGTCCATACCTACACCACGACCAGAAATATCAGTAATTTCGGTATTGGTTGAGAAACCAGGAGCGAAAATCAGATTCAGAGCCTCAGAATCAGACAGTCTGTCTGCTGCGCCTTCATCCATCAGGCCTTTCTTTACAGCCACAGATCTTAAAATATCAGGATCCATACCCTGACCGTCATCCTGAATCTGCAGAAGAATGTGGTCACCCTGCTGAGAGGCTCTAAGTAAAACCACACCTGTCTCAGGTTTACCAACAGCAACACGATCCTTTGGATCTTCAATACCGTGGTCACAGCAGTTACGAACCATATGAACCATTGGGTCTGCAAGAGCATCAACCAGGTTCTTATCCAATTCTGTATCCTCACCCTCCATTCTCAGCTCAATCTTTTTACCAAGCTTACGAGCAAGGTCACGAACAACACGAGGGAATCTACCGAATACTTTCTTAACAGGCTGCATTCGGGTTTTCATAACAGAATTCTGAAGTTCAAGAGTTACAACATCAAGATTGGAGATTGCCTTTGACATATCCTGATCAGAACGTCTTGATGCCATATTAACCAGACGATTACGTACCAGCACAAGCTCACCAACCAGATTCATGATGTCATCTAAAACCTGGGTTTCAACACGAACAGTTGTATCAACCTCTGGACCTGATTTAGCGGCATCAGCTTTACCGGCAGGTTTTGCAGCTGGTTTGGCTGCAGCTGGAGCTGCGGCAGGTTTAGGAGCAGCGGGAGCTGGAGCCGGAGCAGGAGCTGGTGCAGGAGCTGGTGCAGCTTCAGGTTTGTGAGCATTCTTAGCAGCCTCACTCTGTGCAGTGGCCAGCATCTTGTCAAAATCGGCATCTGTTGCATCTGCAGCATTGTTTTCATCCCCATCAGCACCAGGAGCATGACCTTTACCATGAAGCTGGTCGAGTAAAGCCTCGAATTCATCCTCGGTAATATCATCAACATCACCGGCAGGTGCTGCAGGTTCTGGTTCAGGTTCTGGCTCTGGGGCAGGGGCAGGAGCAGCAGCTGGAGCGGCACCACCAGCGGCTAAAGCATGTAATCTGTCAATAAGGTCCTGAGGTGCAGGATCTGGCTGCTGAGCATTCTTAACTGTATCAAACATTGATGTAATTTCATCGTATGCCTGAAGTACAGCATCCATAAGATCTGGCGACATTGCAATGCGGGCGTTACGAAGTTCATCGAACAAGCTTTCCGCAGCATGACAGATGTTAACAAGATTTGTTAACTGTAGGAATCCAGCACCACCCTTAACAGTATGGAAACCTCTGAAAATAGCATTAAGCAAATCCTTATCATCAGGTGTTTTTTCGATCTGGACTAGCTGTTCATTAAGATTTTCTATAATCTCACCAGCTTCTACTATAAAGTCTTGTAGAATTTCCTCATCCATTTTCAGGTCTCCGTTATTATTAGAATCCTAAACTTGCAAGCAAATCATCCACATCATCCTGAGTTGCTGCAATTTTATCTGATTTGAGCACATCACCTGTTGCTGGTCCTTGTGGAGAAATTCCATTAACAGCATCACTGTTTTCAAGAATCGAGTTCTTTTCCTCATCACTAAAGTGAGTTAAAAACTGCAACAGTTTATCTTCAACCTCAGATACAAGAGTTATCACATTCTGAATCAGCTGACCGGTTAAATCCTGATAATCCTGAGCAAGCAGAATCACATTAAGCTGTTCTGAAACTCTTGCCGCATTATCCTTTGTGTGATGAATCAGAGTATCAACATTCCTGCACAGGGTGACAAAATTGTCTCTATCAATTCTGCCCTTCATCAGTGAGTTCCATACAGGAAGAAGTTTATCTACTGAATCATTCAGAGTTTTAACCATTGGTGCACACGCCTCAACTGCATCAAGTGTTTTAGAGGCAGCTGCATCTGTCATCTGAATAATAGAGGTCAGTCTTTCTGAAGCTCTTGGCATATCAACGTTTGCAATAACTCTAAGTCTTTCGTCCTCAGCAAACTTTTTGATAGCCTCATGCAAATCTCTAGTCAGATTACCAACCTGCTCATAAACCTCATCATTTTTCTGCTGACTAAAGTTCTTTGAAAGTACCAGAAGCTTATTTTCAGCCTGCTCCTGCATACCGCTTTCAAGCAAGTCTTTAATTTCCTCTAGATCTGCCACAGTAAGTTGTCTGTGCTCTTCTCTAGACATAGCAATCCTTACTCAAAACGCTCAAAGATCTTATCAAGCTTGGTCTTTAAAGTTGCAGCAGTGAATGGCTTAACGATATAGCCGTTAACACCCGCTTTTGCAGCTTCAACAATCTGCTCACGCTTAGCTTCAGCGGTAACCATAAGAACAGGCATCGCTTTGAGTTTAGGGCTCTGACGGATAGCTTTCAACAGGTCAATACCCTGCATAATAGGCATGTTCCAGTCGGTAACCACGAAATCAAAATCACCAGCTTCAAGCATTGGTAGCGCAGTTGCTCCGTCATCAGCCTCGTGAGTATTGTTGAATCCAAGATCACGAAGAAGATTTTTTATAATACGACGCATTGTTGAAAAGTCGTCTACAATAAGTATCTTGATATTCTTATCCAAGATAGTCTCCTTTTTACAGTTAAGCCTGTAATATTGGTATACCTCTATACTTATAGGGCCTAAGTCGTTAAAAAACCACTTAAATAGTATAAAAGTGTTAAATTAAACCTATTTTCCACTCCAATCTTTTAGCATTGATCGCAATCTTGCCATAGACTGGGACATCAGCTGACAGATTCTTGATTCACTGAGATCAAGTACCTGTCCTATTTCCTTAAGGTTCAGTTCTTCATCATAATAAAGCGCAAGAACCTGCTGTTCTCGCTCTGGTAGTTTCTGTATAGCTTCTGCAAGTGAATGTTTGAACTTTGATGTCGCCAGAAAATCAAACAGTTTATCTTTTCTGTTATCATTCCCCTCTGCTATAACATCGTCAGTTACCCCGAGATCTTCAATACCAATCATCTGACTAGAGGATGAATCCAGCAACATCTGGTTGTACTTCTCGAGATCTACCCCAAGTTCGTTTGCTATTTCTATATCTTTAGGTTCTCTACCCAGCTGGTGAGAAAGTTTTGTTATTGCGTTTGAGATACTTCTAGCATTCTGATGAACAGAACGAGGTGCCCAGTCGTTCTGTCTCATTTCGTCAATCATCGCACCTCTTATTCTTATGGAAGCATATGTCTCAAATACGGCACCATGCCCATCTTCGAAATGGGTTATCGCATCCATAAGTCCAATCATTCCTGACTGGATTAAATCGTCAAGTTCCACACTGGCCGGTAATCTTGCCTTAAGATGCAGAGCGATCCTTTTGACCAATGGCGCATAAGTATCCACCATCTGTGCCATATCTACTTGGACCTGTGCCTGATAGGCCTTAGCACCGTTTACCATTCCTGCCATAAAAACTTTCTTTTTCTTTTAAACTTAATGTCTTATATATATAAGAATAATTGTTATTATTAATTTTTCTTGTCGGCGGAGATCAAATTTTCAACAAAAAATTCCAAATGGCCGCCTGCAATATCAGGAATTGGCCAGGTTGTAATTCTATTAGCCAAAGTCTTAAATGCTCTAGCTGCAGGAGAAGTTGGGAAGAGGTCAACCACGCATGAGCGCTGTCTGATTGCCTTTCTCATATTCATATCAACAGGAATACATGCAACCAGTTCCAATGTAGCATCAATAAATCTTTCAGTTACGGCAACAAGCTTCTGGTACATCAGCTTACCCTCATCAAGAGAATGAAGCTGATTTCCAATGATCTTGAATTTCTTAACACCGTAATCTCTTGATAGAACCTTCATCTGTGCATAGGCATCTGCGACAGAGGTTGGCTCGTTGCATACAACCATCAGAACATCCTGAGCAGCACGGCAGAAGGAAAGAACCATGTCAGAAATACCCGCAGCTGTATCAACAATAAAATAATCTATATCTTCCTTTAAAGTAGAAAAAGCTCTAATTAGTCCGGCGTGCTGCTCGACAGTCAATTCCACCATCTGCTTAAGACCAGATGATGCAGGTACAATTCTCAGACCATGAGGGCCAGTCTGCAGAATATCCTGAAGCTCACACTCTCCGTTTAGTACATGTCCAAGATTCTTGTCTACTTTCAAACCAAGCATAACGTCAATATTGGCAAGGCCAAGGTCCGCATCAAAAAGCATTACCTTTTTGCCTAAAAGAGTTAAGGCAACAGCAATATTTAAGGACACACTTGATTTACCAACACCGCCTTTGCCACCAGTAACAGTGATAACCTTTACTTTACGCTTGTTGGTTCTTTCGTCGATAGCCATTTGATTACCTTCTAATAATAAATAAAACCCTTTATAAGACAGACTGATCTAGAGCAAATTTAGCCACATCACTTTCAACACTGCTTAAAGCCTTTAAAGCGAGAGCTCTGGCATCTGGGACCTCAAGATCCTCAGGAACTCTCTGTCCATCTGTTACATATGAAAGCATTAGTTTCTGTTTGATGCATAGTGACAGCGCATCAGCAAGAGACTCACTTTCATCAATTTTTGTTAGAATAATTCCTTTAAGACCTATATTTGAGAAATGCTCATATGCATGCTCTAGCACCTTTCTCTGAGCAGTTGCAGGAAGAACAAGATAATGTTTCATCTTTAATCTTGACTGTTTCTTTAGAGCATTTACCTGACTTTCAAATCTTTCATCATGAAGTCCGACTCCAACAGTATCAACCAAAACCAGACTCTTATCTCTTAATGTATAGAGCATTTCAGGAAGTTCGTCGATTGATTTGATGGCAAAGGTCGAACATCCCATGATACGACCATAGGTTTTAACCTGTTCGACAGCTCCAATTCTGTAATGATCAGCTGTAATCAGTGCAACCCTGTCAGCACCGTATTTCATTACAAATCTTGCAGCAAGTTTTGCAATAGTCGTAGTTTTTCCAACTCCAGCAGGGCCTATAAGGGTAACGATTCCACCATCTGTTACGATTTCATCACTACCGGTCTTAATTCTTCTCTCCAGATTCTGTGCAAGCTGACGCCAGGCAAAATTGAAGGAGGCGTCTGAATCAATACTCTCCGAAAGTTCGTTGGAAATTGACTTATCAAAACCAGATGAAAGCAGAAGTTCATAAATCATTGCCCTTACAGGCTCTTCACGCTTCTTGGTATCTGACATAAGACCTGCCAGCTCAAACTGCAGAAGACGTCTTATGGAATCCACATCATGACGAAGCTGCTCGATTTCAGTTTTTTCAGATTCTGATTCTTTGGAAATATAAGAGGAAATTCCGTGGGAAGACTCAACCTTCTTCTCTTTTTTCTTCTCTTCCTCTTTTATAAACAGATCTCGCAGACCAGTCTGTTCTGACAGTGGCGCTGGAGCTTTGGCCTTGACCTTTGAAGTCTTTGCTGTCTTTTTCTCAGTAGCTACTTCAGGAGCAGACTGCTGCTGTCGTTCTAAAATCTCTAGGAGACTCTTTGCAAAAGCTTCCGATTTGCTTCCGCCGACACTCTTTGTAACAGGTTTAACTTCAGATTTGTTTTTGGATGAACTTAAGGTAACTTCATCATCAGCTATAATTCTGGAAAGAGGAGAATCTTCCTGAATATTTGAGGTTATCTGCCCCTTTGATCTTGATTGCGTCTTAACCGGCGCAACAGGAATATCGCCTTCAACACCGGCAATAATCTCAACGTTAGGTCCAACGCGTTTGTTTGACATAATTACAGCTTCTGCACCTAGCTCTTCTTTAATCTTAGCCAGTGCAGTTCGCATGTCCTTTGCAACAAAGCGCTTAAGTTTCATTCTATATCAGTATGCTTTTCTGAACCGACTGAGAAAAACACACCGCCTCCTAATTCAAACAGTATTGTGTTTTGTATCTTACAAAAAATTTTCTTATTCTATTTTAATAATTATAAAATAAAAATTTTGTTTTTCATCTAGTTACGATTTTCATTAAAAAATTACAACAAGTCAATAAATGCAAATTGTAATAATATCAATATTGTTAACTGCATTAAGCAATTGCAAATTAATGTTCAATATATTTGTTATTCTTCCGAAAAATGGTACATTTTCGAAAAATTTCAATAAAAAATCGGCAACATGGTTTCTACTAATGTCCGATTCCAATATTCTGCTGATTCTGATTGTTTCCGATTACTGATACAATCTTAATCTGTTTATCATCAGGAATTTCCTGATAGGAAAGCACTCTAAGACCAGGAATAGTATTCTTTACAAACCTAGAAAGAGTTGAACGAAGAATTCCTGATGTTAATAGAATCGCAGGCTCTCCTTCCATTTCCTGTGCCTGAGTTGCATCCATAAGAGATCTCTGAATTCTGTCAGCCATACCAGGCTCAATGCCTATACCCTCTGAACCGCCAGTCTCTAGAGACTTGTGCAGAACCTTCTCAAGATCAGGAGCAAGGGTAATAACTGGGATAACATTTTCAGAACCAACAATGTCCTGAATAATCAGTCGTCTCAGACCAATTCTACAGGCTGCGGTCAGAACTTCAGGATCCTGACTCTTAGGACCATATTCCACCAGAGTCTCAAGCACAGTTCGCATATCTCTGATTGGAACACCCTCGTTTAGCAGATTCTGAAGAATATGAGTCAGTAGGCCAAGATTTACAACAGATGGGACAAGACCGTTTACCAGTTTAGGCTGAGATTTTGCCACAATATCGAGAATATTCTGAACCTCTTCCTGTCCGATCAGAGAGGCACAGTTGTTAGCTAGAATCTGAGATAGATGTGTAGCAATAACAGTTGAACAGTCAACCACGGTATAACCTAATCCTAAGGCCTTGTCATTATCTGATTTGCTGATCCAAACAGCATCAAGACCAAAAGCAGGATCTTTAGCCTTAAGGCCAGGAATATCACCAAATACCTGACCAGGATTGATTGCCATGTCACGTTCAGGCTGAATTTCTGCTTCGCCATAGGTTACGCCCATAAGGGTAATTCTGTAGAAATTAGGGCCTAAATCCAGATTGTCACGAATATGAACAGGTGGAATTAAGAATCCCAAATCCTGAGAAAGCTTCTTTCTCACACCCTTTACTCGGTTTAAAAGTTCACCGCTCTGATTCTTGTCAACCATAGGGATCAGACGATAGCCAACTTCCAGTCCAATAACATCAACTTCAGATACATCATCCCAGGAAAGTTCCTTAAGATCAGGAGAAGGTTTTGCTCCAGCTACAGAAGTAGACTTTTCCTTTTCGAGTGCTTCCTTTTTCTTTTCAACATAATGCAGCCCCCAGCCAATTCCGCCACAAATAGAAGATAAAAGCAGAAAGGCGACATGAGGCATACCTGGGACAATACCCATAACAAAAAGAATACCTGCGGAGATAAGCAGCGTCTTAGGCTTTGAAAAAAGGTCGCCTACCACCTGCTGTCCCATTTCCTGTTTTGAACTGCTTTGACGGCTGACAATAATAGCTGAAGCAACAGATAGCAATAGCGAAGGGATCTGAGCAACCAGACCATCACCAATGGTGAGAAGAGTAAAAATAGAAGCGGATTCTGCTACAGTAAGATTAAAATTGAAAGTACCGATAATAATACCGCCAACAAGATTGATGGCCATAATCAGAAGGCCTGCTACGGCATCACCTTTTACAAACTTTGAGGCACCATCCATGGAGCCGTAGAAATCAGCCTCACGCGTAACTTCCATACGTCTTTCACGTGCCTGATCCTGATCAATGATACCGGCATTCAAGTCGGCGTCAATTGACATCTGCTTACCAGGCATTGCATCCAGAGTGAAACGGGCAGAAACTTCCGCAATTCTTCCAGCACCGTTAGTAATAACCTTGAAGTTAATAATAATCAGAATGGCGAATACAATGATACCTACGGTATAACTACCGCCCATTACCACGTTACCAAAGGATTCAATCACCTTTCCTGCAGCGGCAGTTCCGTTCTGACCATTTAAAAGAATAACTCGTGTTGAGGCAACATTCAGAGAAAGACGAAGAATTGTCGCCATCAGCAGAACTGCAGGGAAAGAACCGAAATCAAGAGGCTTCTGGGAATAGATGGAAACCAGAAGCACAATCATGGACAGTGCGATATTAAAAGAGAAAAGGATGTCCAGAAGAAAAGGTGGCATTGGAAGAGTAATCATGGCCAGACAGGATAGGACAAGTATAGGAGTACCAACCTTCAGCATTGATACTCTTTTTATCGTTGTCGAGCCAATTTCCAGACCTTTGGCTACTTTCTTATTACTTTTTGCCTTTGTAAGTGCTGGTCCTAGAAAATTTATTTTATCTTTAATTGCCACGTGTCAAAATTCCGTCAAGACTACTATCTACACGCTTTAGAGCAAATTGCGTGCCTAGTCTTGAAAGAGTTTATCAAACTCCATGATTTTTTGAATCAGAACTTTGTATTCTTGCCACTTACCTCTATATATTTCCTGAGCATAAGGATGGATGTTCACATTTTTTGGAAGTGGAGCTTTACTGTTTATAAGCTGAATCATTTGTGGAATCAGCACAAACTCCAGCCACTGATGAAATTCCATGGTATCCATGAAAAAAGGGGTTTCACTTAAAAATGCCCTATCATCAGGTCTGTTCTTGCCATCAGACCAGAGCTTGAGATTCTTCAGCTCTTTCTCAATTTCAGATAGAGTCAGAATAATAGTTGCTTCTTTTGTTAGTTTAGGCATGTTCAGAAAAATACTGTTCTAGAATGGTTACAGCTGACAGAGAATCAATTGCGCCCTTATCTTTTGCCAAAGCTCTAAAGCCTCCACGACCAAAGATCTCTTCTTTTGCAGACGCAGATGTAAGACGCTCATCGATAAAAACAACTTCCTTTTTATATTTTTCCTTTAAACGGTTGCCGAACTTTCTGGCCTTAAAGGTCATTTCCTGCTCAGAGCCATCCATATTTAAAGGAAGACCTACAACAAATAAGGAAGGAATCCAATCACGAACCAGTCTGTCTAAAGCCTGGGCATCAGGAATTCCATCCCTGGCATTTAATGATTTCTGAGGAGAACAGGTTTTGGTTGTTGTATTTCCTGTAGCAACTCCAATATGATTCATTCCAAAATCAAAAGCTAAAATCGTACTCACATTAAGTTTGCTCCGGCAAAAGAGATAGGTGCTCTGCGAGAATTACCGAACAGAGCTGCTCCCATCACGTTGTATTCTTTTAATGACTCAAAAATCTCATCCCCCAGCATTGCGTGAAGCGCATTAGGAAGAACTGTAGTTGTGATTACCAGAGGAAGTCTTCTGGCACGGCGAGATCTCAGAAGATCAGGTATAACCTGCTTGTCATAGGCAGTAATCTTTTCATTGTTCTGACATAGAGAATCGATTATCAGCAGATCCACTGAGCACAGACGCTCCCACTTGTTAGTTTTTTCTTCAACATCTACAGTTGTATCAGTAGAGCTAGGAGTTCTGAATCTTTTGATTTCCTGATATGAACACAGTTCAACATCCTTCCACAGTTTGTTCAGAAAATAATTGGCAATACAGTTGGATAAAACGGTCTTACCAGATCCTGGATTGCCCTGCAGAAGAAACAGCTGAGGTTCTGAGTCCATCTGAGCAGCCATGCTTGATGACACACAGAAGCCCTGAGCGGTATTTATGGCCTGATTATTGAACTGATCCATCTGAATCTTGTCAAAGGTGTAATCAGGATTAACTCTGTGAGAGGCATAAACTGAGTTTATAAAATTCTTATGATTCTCAGTTCTTCTCTTTGCAATCTCTTTACTTGCCTCAATTGCTTCTCTTCTGCGAATCTCTCTGATATCAAGATCTGAATTGTCAATTGAATCAAAGTCAAAATGCTGACCAGAAAGTTTCTCTATTTCATTAACCAGAGTTAAAAATCCGTTTTTTACTGTATTTTTCTTTTTAAATTCTGACATAACCTAATCTTTGCTCTTAGCTTTAACTGCTTTAAAGAGTGTTGAAACGACGACTTTACGAATAACAAAAATAATCCGAAAAAATGCGATTGCAACTTTAAAAAATCGTGAACTAAAACTTCTATAGATTATACATTTTTTTGTGTATTCACTCTTTTTCTTTAAATGTTGTTTTCATATTTAACCAAACAAAAACGCAAATCTACGTCGCAAATAATTAAGAAATTGTACTTTAGAGGAAGAAAATTGGCTAGTAAATCGTCAAATATAAACTTTTAGGAAAAATTTTATAGCAGGCGCAACTGATATATATCAAAAAATTAAAAATTCATGCTGCCCTAATTCACACTATTCCGTCCTAGGAATATGATTTTTTTTAAAGAAAACTTATCCTATTCTTAGTTTACGATTTGAATTGCGATATAAATAAAAATATTTCAGTCACAGCATATGAATAAATTAAATAAATACTTTCTTTCTATTTTACTATCCTCCTCAATAATCAGCTCAGCAGATGCAGGTACCGTGATGTATGTGTCTCCTCAGGCAAGTGACAATGGAACTGCTTATCTGAGTTTCAGCATAGACAGAAAGGTATCACCTAATGTCATGTACGTTGAGGCGGCTGATCATGAATCAGATGAAATGAGGGAGATTTACGAGGATGGAGATCCTTCTCTTAAATTTTTAGGACAAATCCCTCAGGTTAATCATACTTTTGCCTACATAAAGACCGAGTACGGAATCATCAATGAAAACTCACTGATGCTTGGTTTCTGTGAAAACAGTTCAGCACACAAGTTTGCAAAATCAAAACCATCGGAAAAAGCAATTCTTTGCCTACAGGAAATAACCAAGCTTGCGCTTGAGAGATGTGTAAAAGCCTCTGATGCAATTGCAATGCTGTCACAGATGATTGATAAATATGGTTACTACGGCACACCTTCAACCCTGGTGATTTCAGACAAGGAAGAGGGGTATGTGCTGGAACTGATGCCTTCTGCAGATAATGCTGGAGGCTATTATGTAGCAAGGAAAATTCCACAGGGACATTTTTTCGTAGCAGCAGATCAGTTCAGAATCCAGAGTATTGATAAGGATAATCCAGATTTCATATTTAATGATAACCTGATTTCAAGAATGCAGCAGGCGGATATTGCCCAGCTTACCTCTGGAAATTTAAACTGGCTGCGTTCTGTTAAGGGAAACGAGATAAGACCTTATTATTCCCTTAGAAGAGTCTGGCGAGCCATGTCAATAGTTGCTCCATCAAAGAACTACTCGCCATGGGTTTCAGGCTGGGCCTCCACTGCATACCCGTTCTCGGTGGCACCAGACAGTAAAGTAAGTCTTATGGATTTAATAGCCCTAACCCGAGATACCTATACCGGTACACAGTTCGATAATGCAACCAAAGGCACAGGCGGTCTTTTTGCTACTCCTTACACCCATGAGAATTACGGTGAAAGAACAATTGCCAACGAGAATACGACTTACACATTTATAAGTCAGGCAAACAAGCAGACACCTTCTGCTATCACATGGCTTTCCCTAGGGCCATCAGGTGAAGGAACTTATGTACCACTTACTGTAAACAAGATTCCATCAGTATATGCAGATACAAGCAGAACTGAGTACGACGAGAAAAAGATGTGGTGGCTGAGTAAGAGAATCTCCTATCTGACGGTAGGATACTACTCAAGTCTCTCTGACATGCTCAAAACAAGAGTACTAGAGCAGGAACAACATTCACTTACTCTTATAAATCACTCAAAGGGATTGCCAAAAGACAGGTTCAACAGAGTTATTGAAAACAACTCTCGCACTGCCTTTAACAGAATGCAGAAACTTTATGAGAATCTGCTGGAAAAACACGACGGAGGTTACATGCTCCGTTACGCAGAAGGACATAATCCAAAATTCATTCCTGTCGACAGTTACAAGAAACATGAGGTGGTTCATGTTGACAAGGAAAAAGAGAAAGCAGAAATTCAGAAAAAAGCAGAAACCTCTGCAAATCTCAAGAAAGAGGGAATTCCTTTCTACAATGCAATTGGCATCGACAAACTTCCTGACAGGCTGGATTTCAATGTTTTCTCAAAGATTCTGTCCACCACTCAGGAATATATGAAGCATCAGAATAATAAGAATTAGAGGTGATTTGTATGAAGAAATATATTGTTACAGCTATTGCGCTTATAACTGCGTGTTCAATAAATTCATCCTCAGCCTGCACCTCAATGATAATCACAAAGGGAGCTTCTGCTGACGGCTCTTTATATATTACCCATTCCAATGATGGCTACACCGGAGATACCTCGGTGGTCTACGTACCTGCTGCTGATCACAAGAAAGGAGAAATGCGTCAGGTATACCCTTCTGCATGCGCAAGAGAAGCCTACCCTGACTACAACTGCGACTATACTCCTAGACTAAACGTAAAAGGAAGAGGTCCAGACTATTCATTTTCAGGAGTACCAATTACAGAGTCTCTAGGAGAAATTCCTCAGGTTGAACATACATATGCCTATCTTGACAGCAACTATGGAATTATTAACGAAAAAGGTCTGATGCTAGGAGAATGCACCGATAATTCCGAATACATGGGATATGTAAGACCAGATGCAGGAACAGGTCTTTTCTATTCCTCAGAGCTTGGTAGAGTTGCTCTGGAGAGATGTACCACTGCAAGAGAAGCCGTAATTTTAATGGGAGAACTTATTGACGAATACGGTCTTTGGGGTACAGCAGAGACTTTGATTGTTGGCGATAAGGAAGAAGGCTGGGTGCTCGAAATGATGCCTAATCCATCAGGAAAAGGAGGATTCTGGGCAGCACAAAAGGTTCCAGACGGAGAGTTCTTTATTGCAGCAAATCAGTTCAGAATACGCGAACTTGATAAGAATAACCCGGATCAGATTTTCAACGATCACCTGATTGATGACCTAAAGGCTATAGGATGGGCTGCATTTGACAAGGAGGGCAGATTGGACTGGCTGCGCTCCATAAAATCAATTGAACATCTTCACCCTTATTACTGTCTGAGACGCGTGTGGAGAGCTATGGATCTGGTTGCTCCATCAAAGCACTATCCAGCATGGGTTGAAGGCTACGATACCAAAGCCTATCCATTTTCTGTAAAACCAGATAAACCAATTACTCTAAATCAGATTATGGAGATACACAGAGATTCCTACGCAGGTACAGAATTTGAGTTCGCAACAAAGGCTACGGGTGGACTTTATGGTTTCCCATATTGTCATGCCGCCTATGACAAAGAAAGAGTTCTGAGTACTCCTGCCATATCTTATATCTGGATTAACCAGAACAACGACAGATTGCCTGCACCTGTATCCTGGCTTGCATACACTTCACCTGCAGAAAGTCTTTATGTACCGCTTCCGGTTGCACCTATTACAGAACTGTACAGCCGAGTAAACAGAAAACAGTATGACGATTCTAAATTCTACTGGAATGTTTCAAACGTAGGAAATTTGACCAGAGCCTATTATTCAATACTGGCACCTGAAGTTAAATCTACCGCCCATCGTATTGAAAAAGATTCACAGGAGCTGATTGAGAATTCACTTAACCTTTCAGTTGAGGATTTTAATAATATGCTTTTAGAGAATGCCAAGGCAAACCGTGAAGACTGGATTAAGCTCTATCATCGTCTTCTGGCTATTCTTGATACAGACAGCTTTAAGTATGTGAAGGGACATATTCCAAGAAACTATGCCCCAACCTCATACGAAAAAGTCGAGTACTAGAAAAATTAAGAAAAAACAAAGACCTCTATAACGCATTTATATCCTGCCTATAAGCATAAGGCAGGATTTTTTTATGCCTGATTCCAGGTAGAAACCAGCTCAGAGGAAGCTTTTTGGGGATCTTCAGCCGAAGCTACCGCAGAAACTACGAAAAAGCCATCTACACCAGTCTTTTTTAGAGAGGCAAGATCTCTGACCTTAACTCCTCCACCTACTACAACTGGTATAGGACTGATTTTCGCAAGCTCAGAAAGTTCCTCAAATGTTCTTGTTATAACAACACCGTTTTCATCCATGCCACAGTCAGGCTTGGTCTGGGTCTCATGAAGAGGTCCTGCTCCAAAATAATCAATATCGGAGACATCTGTGTTTTTAACATATTCTATGAGACGACTTGCAGGAGCAGAAAGTCCGACAATGGAATCCTCACCAAGGAATTTTCTGCAGACACTTACCGGAATATCGGACTGTCCGACATGAATTCCGTCTACCTTAATACCTTCTTCTCTAGCAGCAAGCACTACATCAAGTCTATCATCAACCAGAAGAGCAACTCTATCTTGCTTTCCCAATTCAGAGATGACCTTAGCACAGTCTCTGCAAAGAGAAATCATTTCTTTTGCAGATGCAACCTTTGATCTTACCTGTACACAGGTAAAACCACTTTCAACCGCAACCTTTACGATCTCACCCACATCCCTGCCTAGAGTATTCTCCGGTCCTAAAACCAGATAGGCAGAGATATCAAGTTCCTGTCTGATATTACTCATTTAATTTTGCAATCTTCTTCTCTAGTCTTTCGATTTTGCCATCCATCATATCCTTATAGCCAGGTCGAACATCAGCCTTAAGCACAACTTCTGTTCTGATTCCTTTCTCCGCAAGGACCATAGTGGCCTCTTTTACAGTATTCATAACCTCGTCCCATTCGCCTTCAATTTCGGTAAACATGGAGGAGGTTCTGTTTTTTAGTCCGGATTTTCTGATGATATCCACAACCTTCGCAACATCTGAGGATAACTCATCGCCAGTTCCGCAGGGAGAAATTGCTACGGCTACCAATGTATTCATGCTATTTTCCTTATTTCAAAAAACTACGCACTTACAATACGAAGTGAACTTTTGTTAATCTGCTCCGCACTTACAGAATACAGATTATCAATAAACGCCACTTGGAAGGATGCAGGTCCCTTACAGTTTTTTTCCGCAAGTTCGGAGGCTGCGTTATAAACAGATGATGCTGTTAAAGCTGCAATCAGAGGGCTCGTAACTGCAGCATACACTGCTGTTACTCCTCCAAGCGAACATCCGGCACCGGTAATCTTCGTACAAAGAGCAGAACCTCCATCAAGGAAGACTGTAATATTGCCGTCAGTTACAAGATCAACTTCTCCTGATACCGCAACAGCTCCCTTTGTATATGAAGCAAGGGATTCTGCAGCTTTTTTTGAAGACTCCACTGAATCAGTAGAATCAACGCCTCGAACTCCGTCTTTGTCCATGCCAGAATCAAGCCCCCAGAGATTTGCAAGAGCAATAATCTCCGAGGCATTGCCTCTGATAACAGATGGAGGACACTCTTTCATTGAAAGAAGCAGACTTTCTCTTAACGAGCCAACACCTATACCAACAGGATCCAGAACCCATGGCTTTGAATTCTTCTTTAACACTCTTATAACTCTAGGAAGAGTTTCAGCATATACCGGAAGAAGTGTCCCCATGTTGATGTAGAAACTTCCGCCTATAAGCGCCATCGCTTCCGCCTCATCCGGAAGATAAATCATTGCAGCTGAGCCCCCAACTGCAAGCTGAGCATTAGCCACAAGATTTGTGGTAACGGTATTTGTGATTGATGGGCTTAAGGGAGTTGTTTCCCTGGCCTTACTGATAGCAGAAATAATCTGCTGTTTTAATTCCTGTTCTGTCATAAAAAAATTCCGACGTGTGTGATTGAGAAATATACGATTACTAATGCATACTAGTAATCAGAGTTTTCATATACTCGGCACTTAAAGGTGAACTGGAAGTTACAGCAAAGGAAAAGCATCCGTATGACCATGAGGAAACATAATAACCATCTCCCCGGCCTTTCATGGTAACACTGTATTCCTTAACCTGCTGATTATCTATGTTGTTATATTTATTGTAATCCCCAGAGATATCATCTGTTCCTTTGGCCTTACGTAAAAGAATAGATTTATTTCCATCTCTGAATACAACCTGAATCAGTTTGTTTTTAATGTAAGAGATTTCTTTTTTAGAATACCCTTCCACCTCTGATGGACAGTAGAATACAAAACCAGCTCCTTCTGCAGCTCGCTCTACGGAATCAACTGACACAAATGGATTTGGAACCATAGCTCTGTTCACCTCTCTGACATTATTTTCGCAACTGCAGCCAGATAACAGAACCATTACAGAAGAAATGATTAAAATAATTGATTTAAGCATGTAATATTTCGAAGATTGAGTTTTTCAACTCCTCTGACTCCTATTATCTGTTTGTTTTTATTTTCTTTTAATCATAACAAATTTTAATTGAACTATTACTCCATGCATTATTTATTACCATTTTCTTTTTCATATCAAAGGTGATAATTTAAAGCTTAATTATCTATTATTTGCGATGGGCGACATTTCAGAAAAAATAATCTACTAAACTTAATCGTTGAGAGGCTGTTTTTCATCAATAACCGCTAACTACAAATTACATGAATTCACAATGCCTTTTTACTAAAAAACCTGACATTTAAAGGGGTTTTCATGATCAAGTTAACTAATCTGATTAAGACCGTATCCTTATGTTCTGCCTTAATTTCTGGACTAAGCTTCGCAGAAGGACTTCCTCAGGTAAAAACTACAATGTTTTTAGAACAGGAAGGATTTTTAATGTGGTATGCAAAGGAGCAGGGATGGGATAATGAACTTGGAATCGATATTAAGCTTGAGATTTCCAATACCAATGGAATAGATGTAATTAACAAGCATCGAGATAATCCGGATATCTGGAATATCACCGCTGCTAGTAGTATTCCTTTCATCATCGGCAGCAACAATATGGATTTAAGAATAATCGGCATAGCCTGTGATGAAGGGAACCAAGATTATCCTGAAATCTGCGGAAGTCCTGAAACCATCAAGGGCAAAACCTTCCTGGTAAAAGGTATTTCTTCGGGAGCATATACACTTGCAGCCTGGCTTGATCTATTCAATCTTAACTTTTCTCATGTAGTCATCAAGGATATAACCGGACCAGAAATTCTAAAGGAAATGGAAAATAAAAATGTTACTGGTGCCGGTCTATGGTCTCCTGATACATATGAGTCTGAGTATATAGGCTACCAGAATGTTACTACCGCTGCCAATATTGATGAATACATTCCTATCATTTTCCTGGCAGACAACAAGTACGTTAAGGATAATGAAGAAACAGTAGGAAAGTTTTTGGCAGTATATTTCAGAGCTGTCGAAAAACTGCGCGAGGATGCTAATCAGATGGTACCTGCGTATCAGAA
>NZ_CACVSS010000031.1:0-22583 GCF_902756765.1 uncultured Succinivibrio sp.
GTATTAAATTTATCCTGACCTTCTGCAGTATCAAGATTAAACTGTTTATTCTTGCTGATTGCATTTTTCAGCATATAAAGTAATTTGCTAAAAGAATCTGCTTTAGTTTTATCAGGGATTTGCAACGTCTTTAAGGCTGATCCGATTTTATCAAGCTGAGATGATGAAAGCCTCTTTAATACGGCTATACAATCATCGGATCCAAGCGAAAAGGTATTCAAGAGAGTTTTGGATCCAAACTTTCCATCCGGCTGTTTATTGTTATCATCGATGACAAAATCACCGCTATTATCAATTGTGCTAATAAAAGCTTTTCGATATTCTTCATTTTTATAATTAGGGAAAAGATTTTTTACAAACTTATCGATAGATTCTGTCTTGTTTTTATCTCCACCAAAAACCTCAGAATCAACCTTCAATAGATCAGAACTGGCAAAATAGTCAGGATTTCTATTTTCGTAGAATGCTTTCAGAACACTTTTGAAGAATGCTTTATTGTCATCTAGAGAATAAGAAACTTCATTGCCGTCACGATCAACTTCAGTAAAGTCTTTTTTTATTAGCTGAGCAAAAGCAATTTTTTCTGCAAAGTTTTTTAGCGCGTTAGTTTGTTTAGGATCAACCACGTGATTTTTTTTAGCATTTAAAATAAAGTTCTCCGCTGTAGTCTTCGCTTTATTATGTGCTTTCAGAAGATCATCAGCGGTCTTGATTGCCTGAGTGATTTTTGCAGGAGTAAGTGCATTTCCTGCTTTGATGGTTCCATTTGCCTGCATCGCCCTCATGGTACGGCGCAGATTATTGCTGATATCCTTGTACTTGTCATCGTTGATTAGTACTGTCCAGAAGGCCAAGGTGGCCTGGTTATTGGAATTTTGATGTCCAAGGCCGATATTTCTTGAAATAAAACCTAACGGACTGGTACTCAGTTTGCCGTCGCTCTTTTTAATGCGAACTTCTGCATCAGCATTGCTATGCTCGGCAATATTTTTAAAATCCTGAAGAGTTAGATTAGTGCTGTTGAATTTTGCGTTAAAATCACTCATTTATACCATCCTCTAATTCATAAAAAAAATTCTTTCCTACAATTTTTTGCAGACTAATTATTCTGATGACTCATTCATTTAGTACCTATAGAAACATGATGTTACTAGTGCTCAAAGGCTGATACTGATTTTCTTTTACAGCTTTTATAATGTTCTGAGGTCTCCTTGCGCTGTACTGCAATGCATCATTGTTCATGGTATTAACTTTTTGGGGCCATTCATCAGCGACCGATAGTGAACGGTTAAGACTATCGATAAATCCATCAGTGTCGGTTTGTTCGCTGCAAGGGTACATAAAATTCAGAGAAACCATACGTGTATCTTTGTGATAGCTAAAAGCTCCGCCATTAGTGATTGAAAACAGAAAGTTTGCTTCTAAAAGATAAGGAACAACAGCCGAAACTGCAGCAGGGGAGAGTGTTGTTTGTTCTACATAAATAATGCAGAGTCCAAGTTCTTCTTCAAAATGCAGAAGAGCATTTCTTTCTTCATAAATAAAGTTTGCGGAACAACCTTCTTTTAAAGCCAGATCTAAACCGGTTATTTCGTTGATTTTATTGATAATCTCTTCACTTTTCATGTATTACCAATGCCTTACCTTATTTAGAAAAAAATAATAGACCTATACAGTATAGGTGTAATTTTATAAAGATGTAACTACAAATAAAAAAATAATTAAAAAAAATATAAAAAGTTTGCGTTCCTTCAAATAATAGTTCTGATCGCTTTTGGTCTATAGGCTTTCTCTCACAAAATCTTTCTAAACACTGGAAGGTAAGAGTAGTAAATTTGATTACTTTAAATTTCTCTTAATAATTTTGTAAAGCTCTGTTCCTTTTGCTTAAAAGGAATTTGATTGAAAAGTTAAATTTGTATTTATAGCTAATTTAGACGAGAAGTTGAAAGCAAGAATGTCAGTCTTTTCTTTTATTCGTTAATGTACCTCTATTTGCATGTTCTGATAGTCAGTTTCTGTTTTGTTGGTATTTTGAAAGTAAATATTTTTGTAGTTCTAAAAAAAGAAAAAATGTGACTACAACTGCAATTTTTGATAAAAAACGAAATATTTTAATGTAGGGGAATTTAAACCACCAATAAATGATTTATACTTACATTAAAGTTAAATCTCTAAAGGATTAACTTTATATAAAAAGATAACTTGTGATTATCTTAGTTGATACAAATGACAGGCTGATAATTACGGATTTAATTAAGATTGAGCTATTGAACTTCCTTAAAGTTCTTCATATAGAAAGGCAGGAAATTTGAAATGATTTTAATTTGTTTAGTATTATCACATTTTTTTCTAAACATGAAGGCTAAAAAAAATAAAAAAATAATTTCTTCTTATAATAAGGAAGAAATACCTTGTGTTTAGGAGTTGTTTATGAGTATTCAGCAGTGCAGGCTTATCTTTGCAGAAACACTAAGGAATCTTCAGGTGGAGGGTGGCGATCTGGGCGATGAAGGTATGTGTCAGATGCGTCTGAAATATGACTGGATGCCAACCATAAATTTCTGTTACATAGAGCCTAAAGATTCCTTACTGATTTTTGCTGAAGCTGGCTTTATTGATTCTAATGGTGAAGATGAAGTAATAAAGGATTTCATGCATCGTCAGTTTCTATTTAATAAAAGTAAAGGTATTACCTTCTCACTTGCAGGAGACAATAATGCTCTTACTGTTCAGCTGATGCTCGATGTAGCTGGTCTTAGCGTCACTAGTCTGGGCGATGCCATTCAAGATTTTGTAGATGAAGTTCGCTTTGCGGTATTTAGAGTTAACGATATTGCTGAGGATGATTATGGTTTAACCTACGGTACAACTTATACGAATTCAATAATAGTAGGATAATGATTTCGGAGGTCAGATATGTCCGATCCAATTGGCAGAGTCAGTGGTTCAGGTTTTACTGATACAACAGATAATAATCAGGAGCCCAATAGAACAGAAGGTGGTTTTGGACCAGGCAGAGCACCTAATCCATCTGATAGACATGTGAATGTCTCTCTTAAGGGTGCTATTGTTTCTATGTATTCACCTATTCCGGATAATTATAAGACTGCTATTGATATGATAAAACAGCCAAAACCAAGCAACTCTTTTAAAAATAAACTTGGTAGAGCTATTTTATGGATCGTAAACCTTTTTAAAGGGGTGAAATCCTCTAAGACACTTTCAACTGAAGAGAAACTTGACTCTTTAAGAAACAAGAAGGCTCTTCCCCTTCCTGACAATGTAGTGAACAAGGGACGACCTTACTCTGCAAGTCTTGGCCAGTATGCAAATCTATGTGGTTTTGACTCAAAGGGAATGAAAGTTGATTACTTTTATGATTATAAAAAAGAACCTGATAAGGATTACAGGCAGGTTCTATTCCCTAAGGGAGAGCCTAGACTAGCTGATATTAAACAGAATCCAGAACTGCAGGACTGCTGGTTCCTCTCTGCAATTACAGCTACGCTGCATACCCAGGGTACAGAGTCCATTGAGAGAATATTTTCTG
Source organism: uncultured Succinivibrio sp. (assembly GCF_902756765.1). Lineage (NCBI taxonomy): Bacteria > Pseudomonadati > Pseudomonadota > Gammaproteobacteria > Aeromonadales > Succinivibrionaceae > Succinivibrio > uncultured Succinivibrio sp. Next base: position 3,554 of record NZ_CACVSS010000031.1, read on the forward strand.
AGAGTAAAACTCCTGGAAACGTAGTTATTCGTCTTGGAACCAACCTCTATGATGTTCCAATGGGAAGAATTGCTTCAAGCGGTGGGGATAGGTTTGGAAGTAACAGTGCGCCTTGGGTTGTTGCTCTTGAAAATGCGATGCTGATTCATCTGTCTTTATCGGAAGATAATCCTGATATTAATAATCCTAAAGCTATTGAAGTTTATAAGCGCAGAATTCAAATTCCATTACGTTCAGCTAATGAGGGCGTTGTTGCCTTACGCGGCTGCAGTTATACCGGTGAGAATACAGGTATAAAAAAGATAGGATTAAACTTTACTTCTGCACAGGATGGATATGAAGCTATTTCAACTCTATTAAGTCGCGGAAAACCTGTGGTGATTGGTCATAATGGATACAATCAGAAGGATGTTGCTCTCAGAGATGGAATTGCACCTAACCATGCAGTTACGGTCTTAGAGGTTATTCCAAAGGGATTTAAGGTTCTTGACCCTTATGGCCAGGTTAAGACTCTAAATAAGGAAAGCATCGTTGATTACACTATGTTCTCAATCAGAGAAACTGATGAGCCAGATGAGGATTATGCTTTTACTTTTACAAAAGATGTTGATCTTCCAGAGGAAGCACAGAAATCCATTGAGAATAAGGAAGACGATTTTTAACGTGCAGCTCTCGTTTTATTGAAATTTTAGGTAGAGACTAAGTAATACGAAATCATGACGAACAAATTAAAATCCTGCTGTCGTAGTAGAATGCTCGGCAATTCATATAGCCGATGTTGTTCACTACAAATTGCTCCTGTTATCTAGTTTACGAGATAACTTATAAATTGATTAAATTGATGCAGGAGGTATTGCATTAAGTGACCTGTTTCAATTTTTCGAAAGAAAAACTGAAATAATTACAACAAACTCTCAATTTTTTTTAAATGTCATTATCGCCATATGCATTTTTTTTCTAAAATGAGGTTAAGGAGGAGATCGTGAGGGGTGTTGTTTTTATAAGACTGTTTCATGATTTTTAATCCATACAGATTTAATCTAGGATAATCTGTTGAAGAGTTGGGAATCGGAATTATTGTTATTTTTTTAGTAAGGAAATATAAGATGTTTACTGAAGAAGAACTGAATGAAAGCATTGCAGAACTGAATGAAATCGAACAAGAATTAAAACGTCTTGATGCCCTTTATGATTCTGTAAAGTCACAGCTTCCAAAGGAAGCCGCTAATTTTGATGTAAGAAATCTTCCTCATGACGCAGTGCTAGATCAAATGATTGAAGAGGCTAAGCGTAAGGCTGAGGCTGAAGGTAGACAGCGTGCAGCTGTTTATGAAGATAAAATTCGTGCTAAGAAAGGCGGAAGTGCTCCTAAAGCTAAAGCTGGTCCAAGACGTGGCATGATGGCATAATTGAATTTAATCTAAAAAAAATAGGGGCTGAGCTCCTATTTTTTTTACCTTAATCAAATAGTTGATTTAATATATTAAGTATAATCCGGTGGCCTTGCTATACTTGAGATGTATATACTGATTTTTAGGTGAAAAAATGAATCCATCTGTTATTGAACTGATTAGACAATCAATGTTTCTGGTTTTGATGCTTTCACTTCCTCCTATCTTTGTGGCATCAATAGTTGGTCTTTTATTCAGTTTATTTCAGGCTATCACTCAGCTGCAGGAACAGACTCTTTCATTTGGTATCAAGCTTATAGCTGTATCCATTACTTTGTTTCTGGCGGCAGGCTGGATGACCGGTCAGATCATGCAGATTGCCCAGACAATCTTTGAAAAGTTCTATCTGCTGCAGTAAAAGAATATGGAAAAATTAGTTGTCTTGCTGTTGGAATCAGGGAGTAGGGAATTAGTTATCTTTATTCTCCTGGCGATGACCAGACTTATTGTCCTTATTTCTTTTACGCCTTTTTTCGCTCCGAAGATAGCAACTATCGTAAAACTTCCTTTATGTGTCGTATTTATTCTGCCTGCCTTCCCTATATTCATGGCACAGGCAGATCTTCAGAAAAACATGGATCTAAGTGCCTTTGTAATATGCGCGCTGATTTTTAAGGAAGTTGTTATAGGATTTTTGATTGCTTTTATTTCAGGTGTGTTTTTTTATGCGGCTATGGCAGCCGGTATGATTATTGATAACCAGAGAGGTGCGAGCCAGGCTCAGGGCGGTGATCTGCTTGATGAAATGCAGAATTCTCCTTTTGGTTCGGTGCTGATGCTTTCTCTTGTGATCCTTTTTTATTCTACAGGTGCTATTGTTTCATATCTTGCCTTTATTCTAAGCTCATATACTGTCTGGCCTGTATATGAGGTACTTCCGGGGGTAACTGCCGCAAAAGTAGCAGAATATGCAGGTTATGGTCTGAATACCCTTATGGCTACAGCGATGGTTATTTGTTCTCCATTCGTAATTGTGGCTCTGATGACGGATATTTCCCTTGGTCTGATTAACAGATTTGCTCCACAGTTGAATGTTTTCATTTTGTCTATGCCTATTAAGAGCGGACTGTGTGCAACATTAATTGTGCTGTTTATTCAGCCTTATATGGAGATAGGTGAAATCTATTTGAATAAGATGAGCAATATGCTGATGTATCTTACTAAATTATTCTAGATTCGGGAGCACTATTATGTTTTACAAAGTAAAGGTGCATAACATTCTACCTTGCAGTTTTATAAATTCTTTTAAACTGCTGCTGGTCTTTACCCTCTGCTTCTGTTTTACTTCGGAGTCTTTTGCTTCACAAAAAATTCCTTCATGTCAGAATAACCCTCCTCTAAAGGTTGCCGTGATGGCGGCGGGACTTCAGAAGAATTCTCTCACTTTTTTTTCTCAGATATTAAAAAAGCTAGGTGATGATGGCTTTGTTGCTGAGAACAATATTTCCAAGACAGTTGATCTTAGAAATAAGTCTTCATACAGGAAGTATGTTACAGATGCTTTAAAGGGGAAATGTCTTGAATTTCCTTCAGAATTATCTTTTGTCTACAACTGGGAGCCGACTGTTTTAAAGGACACCATTGAATCCCTGTCCTCAAAGATTTCTAATAAAGAGATTGATTTAATATTTGCTTTAGGCGATATAGCAACCAAATATCTTGCTGAAGATGATATTGATATTCCTGCTATCTGCTTTGATACAAACTCTACAGATATGCTTAAAAGACTGGCAAAAGGGAAAAAAAATATTGTTATCGTAGATGATTCAAGAAATGTCAAAGATGATATCTCTCTTTTTCACACTATGTTCGGTTATACCGGTTTTGGATTTTTTAGAGATAAGAATCATCTCTATGATATGTACAATGCTTATTCTGATGTAATGTTATTTGCAAAAGAGAAAAACTTCCAGATTAAGGTATGTGAGGGTTCTTTCTTTGTTCCTGATGTTCAGTTAGCCAGAGAAGAATTTGTTCGCTGTACTACTGAACTTTCTAAAGAATCTATTACAGCTGTTTTCCTTCCAGAACTTGGTAATGCTGTTGATTTAGCCAACTTCTATACTCAGCTAAGACCTCTGCTTACAAAGAAAATTCCTGTCCTCTCTTATGATTCCAAAGCTCAGGTCGAGGCTGGTAGCCTTTTAAGTGTTTATGATCCAAACGAGTATACTCGTGCTACATATGCAGCTGATGTTATAGAAAGACTTGTTTCAACCAATTTTGATTATAGTTCTATAGCTGATAAAAAGCACTTGTCCGTACCTCTGTCTTTTGGTGTAAATCTTAAGACTGCCTCACTTGTTCAGTGGCGACCTTCATTTGATGTGCTGGTGGCAGTTGATGACATTTTTCATACTATCAAAAGCAAGTAGGAACCGTTCTTTCAAAAAAATAAGAGCGGCTATAGGTTGGATTTTTAGTCATTAGACTGGTGTGTATAGTTTAACTGTTAAAGACTGGTTATAGAGAATACAGGGGAGAGAAGAAACAGTATGGATATAAACTCTTTTGCATATGGGGGAGTTTATCTTTTAGGTTTTCTTCTGTATGTACTGCTTCCATCTGCTGTTTTCTCTTTGAATCTTAAACTTGTCCTTGCTCTTTTTGCAGCTAATGGTGCAATTATTGGCGGGCGTCTTGGTTATATAATTTTTTATGAGCCTCTTTATTATTTACATAACCCTTTGGAGGCTATAGAGCTATGGAAAGGAGGAATGTCTTTTCATGGCGGTGTATTAGGATTAGTCGGTGGCTGCTATCTGTGTGCTTATCTGACAAAAGCAGGAAAAGAGACTTTTATGAGGGGAGTTGACCGGGCTTGTCTGATTGCTCTTTTAATCATTCCTCTTGGGCGGTGCTGTAATTTTATAAATGGTGAGCTGTGGGGAAGAGTAACGTCAATGCCATGGGGCGTGGTTTTTGAAGGAGCTGATGACAATCTGCGCCACCCTGTCCAGCTTTATGAGGCTTTCTTTGAAGGTCCGGTGTTGGCAATCCTGCTTTTTATACTGTATAGAAAAAAATACCTTACAAGACCTCTGCAGATTTCCTGCTGGTACCTTTTAGGGTATAGCTTTTTTAGGTTATTCACAGAGTATTTCCGAGAGGCTGATGCAATGATAGGGTATTTTTATGGCCTTACATTAGGGCAGATTCTCTGTGTTTTCTACATGCTTGCATGTATTGTTTGCATGAGAAGAATAATGTGAGTTTAGCAATGGATGTATCCTAATATTTTGATCTTAAATCATTTGTGGCAATTCACATTTACAGAAATATTAAAACAGTTGAGAGTATAGGCAATCTATAATCTAAATGTATTTAGCTTTTAAGTTAAGAGGATGTAAAAGTGGAAATAAATATTAATGCTTCTCCTGATAACGGAAGTATTTCTGTTATTGAGGTAGAGGGTAGAATGGACGCTTTAAGCGTAGGTGAATTCGAGGAAAAAGTAATTCCTCAGTGTTCTGTTGATGGTATAACCGGATATGTAATTGATTTTTCCAAACTGATATATATAAGTTCTGCAGGCCTAAGAGCGATTCTTAAAGTTGCCAAGCTGTGTAAGGAACAGGGACGAAAAGTTGCTATCTGCAATTTGGCTCCAGAGGTTCATGAGGTTTTTAAGATCTCAGGATTCGACTTGATTATAACTGTTTGTGAAAACCTGGATAGCGCCAAGACAGCAGTTGCTTAACACAGAGGTAATTTGCAATGATATCTATCAAACTTCCTGCAAAAATTGAACAGCTTGAGACTATAAACGAAAAACTCAAGGATTATCTGACCGGAAATCTTGAGCCTTTACTGATGAAAACCCAGCTAGTTGTCGAAGAGCTGCTTGCCAATATATGCAACTATGCGTATGACGGTAAGGGAGGCAGTGCAGAGTTCTCCTGCGGAGTTGTTACCTTTGACGGTGAGCCTTATATCCGAATCTCCTTTATAGACAGCGGTAAACCTTTCAATCCTTTCAAGGAAGAAAGAAATCCTCATACAGAAGATGCAGTTGATATTCGTCCTATAGGTGGTCTTGGTATTCATTTTGTGAAGAACATGTCTAACCACTATATCTATTCACGTATTAAAGACTGCAATGTTGTAGATATTTTTATTGAAGCCAAAGGCTATTGTGAAAAGTAATCTATTGATAATGCTGCTCTACAGTGATAGACGAAGTGAATCTTTTTTATTGGAATAAGTAGATGAGTAAGCCTGTAAAGAGCACTAGACTCAGATTCAGCTTCAAGACAAAGGTTATGCTCTTGTCTTTGTGCCTGCTTATTGTGCCCTTACTTCTGTTCTCATACTATTCCTATGATGCTCTGAAAAAACACATTGTTCAGGAGCAGAAGGAAGCTTTAACCTCAGAATCACATGTTTTGCAGGAATTTGTCAGTGAAAACTTCCAGTGGGTTTTAAGCGAATCAATAGTTCCTCTTTTCTCCATCAGAAAAACTAACGAAGAACAGCTTTTTCTCATCAAAAAAGGTATTACTCAGGCAATGTCCTTTAGAGATGACAATCTTATGGAAATTGCTGAAGACTATATCCTAGGCGCTGGAAACACCAATAGAACCTCAACTTTTATCTCCAATACATCCAAGCCATATAAGGGAATGTTTGTCTCTGAGAAATCCAGAAGGCTTCTTGAATCAAGACTTGGAAGTGTAACCGATAAGACTTTGGCAGATCTTATTAGAGACAGAGATTTGGAGAAGGATAAGTTTTATCACTATTATTTTATAAATGGACGCAAACACTATCTAGGCTCTCTTACCAAGCTTACTGATGATTACGTAATCTGTTTATTTCATGATATTACTGAAACAAAGCAGAACTATGACGATAATTTTCTTGAGAAAGCTTTTGCCCTAGATCTGGTAAGCACTATTACGGCTATTAACCGAATTGATCCGGATTCAACAAATATCTATGTTTTTACTGACGATCGTAAGTCAATCATTAGAAAACAGGCTTATAAACTTCCTGATACCTTAGATGAAAAATATCTAGATATTGCAAGAACTAATGATGTCTGGGAAGGATCTCTGGATGAAGATAATTATGCCTATATCTTCTATTTCAAGCAGACTGGCTGGTTTTTCGTTTATTCGATTAATCTTGCAGATGGAGTTTCCGCTCTGAATGACTCGATGGAGATCATCTGGATTATTACTATCCTTCTTGCCGGAACCTGTATATTCCTATGTTCATCAATTTTGAGAAAGCCTTTAAGCTCTCTGACTAGTATTGCAAAAACTGCCGAATATATTGAGCATACTGATCTGACAAACAAGGAAGAAATTGCAAAGATTGCTCAGATGCTTCCTGAAAAGTCCAATGATGAGATCGGTATGCTTTCAGAAACCTTAAAGGAAATGTCATGTTCGGTTTCTGATAAGGCTATTGAGCTTCTTTCAGCAAATGCTCAGAAACGTCAGCTTGAAGGTGAACTTAACGCTGCAAAAGAAATTCAGATGGGTATTCTGCCTGAGTCGTTAAAGTTAAGTGAGTTTAGTCCTCTGAAGCTTTCTGCTCTGCAGGTTCCTGCCAAAGAGGTTGGCGGTGATCTATATGATGCCATCTCCTTTGATGAAGATAGGATTGCTTTAGTAATCGGAGACGTTTCTGACAAAGGGGTTCCGGCTGCACTTTTCATGGCTATGACGGTTATTCTTATAAGAGAATGTGTTTCTCTAAAGATGCCGGTTGAGCAGATAGCCCTTGAGCTTAACAGAAATCTTTGTCAGCACAATCCTAATATGATGTTTGTAACTCTTTTTGTAGGTGTGCTGAACAAGAAAACCGGTGAATTATCCTATGTAAACTGTGGACACTGTGTGCCATATATCTTCTCGGATGGTAATGTAGATACTATTGAAGGTCTTAGCGGACCTGCAATTGGCGTTGCTCCTGGCTTTGAATACAAATCATTCTCAACAAATGTTCCTCTGAACAGTAATCTGTTTTTCTTTACTGACGGTGTAAGTGAAGCACAGAATCCTCAGCTGGAACTGTACGGCGAGAAGCGCATTGAGCATTTCCTTAAAAAACTTAAAGAAACAGATCCTGAGCGAGTCTGTTCTAAGATGATGGGGGAGCTGATTTTATATAGAAATAAAGCAGCTCAGTCTGATGACATTACGATTCTCTGTGTAAGAAATTAATATATGATTAAAACGTTGAAAAGTTTTTCTTCGCTGAGTTTTAAATCAAAGCTTTTAGCTTTGATTCTGGTATTTGCCATTCTGCCTATTCTGGTGGTCGTGGCCGTGCTTTATTACACTCAGACACAGGCTGCATTGGAGAAGAATCACTTTTATCAGACCTCAAATAATATTATGTTTTCAGAGATCTTTGACAGTTACTATTATCGTACTGTGGTCTCTGATATGGAGGTCTTAAACGGCAGACGTGTTAAGCTCAGACTGATGTCTAAGGCTATTCTTGATGCTTTTTCGCTTAATGATGAAATGTCAGGTTTTATCGGTAGCAGCTCTATTATTCGCAACATAATGTTTGAGAGCACCAGAGCCTCTGGGCTGATGCCATTTATCTTTGATAAAAAGAATCCTGATAACTCTTATTTTGTCAGAGCTGATTACAGGCGACTTTTAAATTTCAGCACTATTCTAGGTCTTCCTCTTAAGGATTTCCTTGCGCAGGGATCTTTTCACAATCCAGGAACATATCATGTCTTAAAAGATAATATAAATAAAGATGTTTATCTTGTGAATATTACCTACATGGATGAAGACCGTATTCTTGTTGTAACAGAAAGCCAACAGGATCTGGAGAACGATTTTAAGAATGTAAAAGGTCAGATCATTGATGCCTTAAACAATGTTATTAAGCCAGAAGGCAGAGCGCTGTCCTCAAACAGAAGGCTATTGACTTTCATTGTTGATTCCAATGGAATTCAGGTTGCACCTGTACTAAAAGAGGGGACAGAAGCTCTGGTGTTTGACCAGACTATGCGTTCAAATATTAAATCTTTATTTAATCAGAAGCGGAATGTTTCCTTTGTTAAAAGTCTTAATGGCATTGACTATCAGATGATGGGTTCCTACTACAATCAGATGGGGGTTTATATTGTTTCTGCCACCCCTATAAGTGATATTCTGCGAACTCAGCGAGACGAAACCAACAAGTTTATTATTATTGGCGGTATAGTGGCTTCATTTGCGATTCTTATAGCCATGATACTAGTTTCTGATCTTGCTAAACCTTTATCTTCAGTAACTCATTACACCAAGGATATCGCCAAACTTGATTTAAGAGACATTATAAGCGTCAGACGTTTTATTAACAGGTTTGACAGACAACGCAATGATGAAGTGGGAGAGATTTCTAAGGCAATCTCCAAAATGATTATCAATCTGTCCTCGAATATCTGTAATCTGCTTGAGACACAGGATCGTCAGCGTAAGATTGAAGGTGAACTGAATACAGCTAAGGATATTCAGCTTGGTATTCTGCCGGATAATCTTGATAGTCAGCGTTTTGTTCCTCTTAAGATAAAAGGTAAGATGATTCCTGCTAAGGAAGTGGGAGGTGATCTTTACGATGTTATTGAGCTTGACGAGGATAATGTCGCCTTTGTGATTGGCGATGTGTCAGACAAGGGGGTTCCTGCAGCTCTATTCATGGTAATGACTGTAACTATCGTTAGACAGTGTTTCTCTCTAAAGATGTCTTCTGCCGCTGTTATGAACGAAGTTAACAAGATTCTCTGTACCCATAATCCTAATATGATGTTTGTAACACTGTTTTTAGGAGTCTTGAATCGCAAAACCGGAAGTTTTACCTATGCCAACGGTGGTCATTGTCAGCCTGTTATCTGTCATGACAATAAGGTAAGTGTGCTTGAAGGCTTGAGTGGTCCTGCACCTGGTGTAGCAGCCGGCTTTGAGTATAAGGAATTTAGCAGTTTAATTGAGCGCAATTCTAGAATCTTCCTGTATACGGACGGAGTCAGTGAAGCTAATAATGAAGCTAAGGAACTGTTTGGCGAGAATAGAATATATCAGAATGTTAATAAATTCGGAGCGCTTGATGTAAAAGATTTCTCCGAGAGTATGTTAAATGAGATTCTCTCATACAGAGGTGCTGCGCCTCAGTCTGATGACATAACTATGCTGGTGGTTGACTATCCTCAATAGGTCTTTGCAAGCTAGAAATTCTTTAGTGCCAATATTATTTATCCATTCTTTCTCATTAAAAATGGAGCTGCGCCTGACAAATCCTGTTATTTTTTCTAACATGAAAAAGAAAAGGAGCAATATTTCTATTGCCCCTTTTTAAAGCATTATAATGAAATCTTATGACTTGAGGATGCTCTGCTGTAGCTGAGCTCCGGTCTTAATCATATCTGAAGAGCCTGAAACGTAAGCGTTGTACTGACCCATCTTATCCTGAAGCTTAACCATCTGAGTCTGATTATCTGAGTTGCAGTTTTCTGCCTGGTGCTGAAGTGAGGTTAACAGAGAATCAATTCTGGTGGAATCAATCTTACCGTTAAAGTCTGTTGCAGAAATACCGCCTGTTTCCATAGCAGCAACTGCTGCAGTTAGAATTGCCTTGTATTTCTCAAGCTCCTTTAGACCGCCCTTGAGCTCATATTCCATATGAATGTTGTCATCGCCACGGGTCATATCAGGAAAGTTCTTTTTGCCTACGCTGTCTGTCAGAGTCTTTAACTCTTTATAGACATCATTTGGAAGATTGTAGCAATCGTCTTTTCCATGCTTATAAGGCTTTAAATCGCCAGTCTTAATATCGTTAAGCATCTTTTTATAGGTATTCTCAGCCTTGGAAATGGTTTCAAGCTGTTTCTTCATATCGTCAATATTGGTTGGAATCTTGTAATCACCAATGGACTTGTCATCTTTGAACTGTCTTAGTTTATCAGCTGCGGCCATAAGCTGTTTTGCACGGTCATTCTGAGTTTTCATGTCATTAATGTATCTTGTAGCAGAATCCTTGTTGGTTTTTGCGATTTCAAGCTGAACCAAAGCTGCAGCAGCAAAAGGACTCATGCCTTTCATATCGAGGCCATTAATGTTCATGTTGCCGTTTGCATTGTTTACACCGTTAATCTGTGCCATATTCTGTACCTTCTGTATGTAGTGTGAGTTTAAAAAAAAACTGTTTAATAAATTTAACCTTTGTCTATAGTATAGAAGCAATATCTTTTTTGTAAAGTATAAAATTTACTCTACATTATAAAAAAGTGTCTTTTGACTGTTTTTGTGATACATGTTGGATTAATCAGCAGATTTTTTTACACCTTTTTATTATTTCTAAACGGTTAATGTACATTTTAAGTTGTCAGATCCTGACCTTAAGCTTCTCTTTTTAATATAGTATTAACCGTCAGTCCTGTCTTATTTCCTGTCTGTATATTTGACCCTAATAAAAAAATTTCTGAGTTATTAAAGCGATTCGCTCTAAATAGGAGTTAATGATATTTGCTCTAAGAGAAAAATTTGTTGATAAGGTAATTAAACCTGATCTGCTTAAGGATGCTGAGAATGTTGATTGTTTAAGACTTGTGTTTTTCAAAGAGCTTCTGCTGGCAAGAAAAACAATCTCTGGTTGTATCAGCAAGATAGCAGAAAACGAGAAAAAGGCTATCTATTGACATTGATAGGCTGAATACTATTACTGATGTTGTAGAGTTTTGACGTTGAATTTACTTCGTTCACCTTTTAGTCATTTCTGAAGTGTCATTATTAAAGTATATTGGGTGGTTCCTCTCATTGGTTCAACTTAATTAGTGGAAAAAGCTAATAATGGAAAATGGATCCTGTCATTCAATATTATTTCAGGATCATTCAAATGCGGAGACGAGTTGAACATTAGAGCATATTATGATGACCAGCTGATATTGCTGTGTTGCTTTCAATTCTATATCCTCTTTCTTTTTGGACTGCGGTCCTCAAATAGAGACATGAACAGGAACAGAAATCTTTTATCCTCATGATTCTTTAATTAAGTTTTATACTTGAGAAGAAAAATGCACGATAGAAGGCTTCGTATAAACAACGTTAGAGGTCGATATTCTTTTTGATAAGGCATATTGTTGAGGGGGTCAAACACCCAAAATAAAGGCCTCACGTTTTTGTGAAGCCTTATATAACCTTGAAAACTTCAGAACTAGTTTTAGTTTCTCAGAATGCTCTGCTGCAACTGAGAACCGGTCTTAATCATATCTGATGAGCCTGATACATAGGCATTATACTGACCCATCTTATCCTGTAGCTTAACCATCTGAGTCTGGTTGTCAGAGTTACAGTTTTCTGCCTGATGCTGCAGAGAGGTAATCAGCGAGTCAATGGACTGAGTATCTAACTTAGACTTTGACAGCATTTCCTTTGGAATAGTTCCGTTTTCTGCAGCCTTAATCATAGTATTTAAGAACTCTTTGTACTGCTTGATTTCCTTCAGTCCATCATCAAGCTCATACTTGAAGTGAAGATCGTCGAAGCTACCGTCAGCGGTTCTGACAATATTAGGAAAATTCTCATGACCGGCCTTGTTTACAAAATCATGTAGCTTGTCGTTAGAGGTCTTATCAAGCTTATATAGATTATTGCTATCTGGTTTTAATGTACCAGCAGCAATCTGTGCTTCCATTTTCTCGTAGGTTGCCTCTACATATTCAACGTCAGCCAGAGTTTTCTTCATAGCTTCTAAATCGCCAGGCAGATTATACTTAGAGTATGCTGGATTGGTATTGATTGACTTTAAAGCATCGGCCTGTGCTAAAAGTCTTTTTGCCTGATCATTCTGAGCCTTCATATCGTTGATATATCTTGTTGCCTGATCCTTATTGGTCTTAGCAATTTCAAGCTGAACTAATGCTGCAGCTGTAAAAGTACTCATGCTGCTTAGATCTATACCATCAAGATTCATTGATGAAGATGCGCCAACGCCATTAATCTGTGTCATAATCTGTACCTTCTTAAAATTGTCTGTTGTGGTTTATAACCAAAAACTTTAACCTTTTATCCGAAGTATAGAACCAATAAATTTTTTGTAAAGAATAAAATTTGCTCTACATTTAAAAAAATATATAAATTTTGATTTTAATCAAAAAACTTGAAAAAATGCTTAAATATACCTACTGGTATGGGTAAAATTTTTTCACAGACATATTTCTATCTTTCGTTTGACTGAGGACTGTTAAAACTCATTCTTCTTGGTGTGGAAATCTTCAAGCTCGCTTTCTTCTTTTCTTTCGTTTTCAAGACGCTGCATTTCAAGCCATATTTTCTTATGCTCTTCAAGCTTGTTCAGATCTGCTGTTGCCTGTTTTACTGCATTTTTTGCCTTATCCAGTTCGATCTTAAGCGTTTCCTCTTCATTTTTTAGCACTCTGAGTTCGTCCTGAAGTTTGAGTTCTCCAATATTCAGATTGGCAAGATCCTGTTTGAACTTTTCAAAGGCTTCGTTGCTTAATTCCTTGAACATAACGCTGTCATAACGTCTTACAGTTTCCTCTTCCTTCCAGACCTTGTAATCCTCGATTTCCTGAATTTTCTTTTTGATGGCGGTCTGGGCCTGTTCAACTTTTTTCTGCGCAAGCATACGATTCCTCTGCGCCTCATCTACTCGATGAGCACGAAGTCCTATCAGTTTTGCCAGCGGATAAGTAGCCATCAGATCTTCTTTAATGCCTCAACGTAACGCAGTACCTTGGCGACTGGAATCAGAAGATCGTCTGGTATCTGCTCTCCCTCATTACCCTCTGCATAAAGTGCTCTGGCAAGAGGTGGTTCTCTCATTACAGGAATCTTTTCCTCTTCTGCAACCTTGATCATGCGTCTTGCAACATCATCCTTGCCTTTTGCAAGAATTACCGGAATTGGCTGTTTTTCTCTGTCATAGTCAAGAGCAACTGCATAGTGGGTTGGGTTGACCACCACCACCTTGGATTTTTTTGTCTGCCCTAAAGTGTTGGAATTTAACAGCTCCTGATGCAACTGCTTTCTCTTGGATTTAATCATCGGATCACCTTCTGACTCCTTGAATTCTCTTTTTACTTCGTCAGGAGACATCATATGATCCTTGGTAAATTTGAATCTGGTGTAAAGGAAATCTGCCAAAGCAACAACAAGGAATGCTCCGATAGCAAAGAAGGCTAGTTCCTTTAGCATTACTCCCATCATTACCCATACGTGAGAAACATCAAGATAAGGTAGTACGAAAAGCTGTCTTAGATTATTCAAAAGGGCAATTTTCACAGCAAATGACAGGACCACAACTTTTGCAACATTTTTGGCAAAGTCAAACATATTCTTTTTAGAAAATACTTTTTGAACCCATTTTTTAGGATTTAGGTTTTCAAGTTTTGGGGCTGCTGCTTTTGGGGCAAATAAAAATCCGATCTGTCCTAAATTTGCAAGTAGGGCTGCGCACATGGCAATGATTACCACTGGTGCGGCAATTCTGAGCATGATTAAAAGCGTAAAAGCGCTTAAACGAGGCCAGGCCTCTTCGAAAGGAAGCTTTAATGTATCTTCAATGATCTTACTTACAAGATCACTTAGGAGAGAGAACACATCCCCTGATGCAACCATAAAAAAGGCTGCAACACATGTAACAATTAGAGCAGAAGGTAATTCCTGTGACTTAGGTACATCACCTTTTTCTCTAGAATCCCTCAATCGTTTGGGGGTCGGTTGTTCTGTTTTCTCGTCTGCCATAAGTTAATCCGTTTTTTTCTGCTTATTTTAAATAGAAAAGCATATTTTATATAGAGTTACGCTCAAAAGTAGTGAAATTACGCAGAAAAATAGTTTTTTTATAAAAAAATATGTGATCATAATCTTATTATCATATATAGTGCAAAAAAAGTATGAAAATTTTGTATTATATTGTCTATACTATAAAAAAGTTAAATTATTTTTAAATTTGCAATAAGCGTTTGGTTTATTGTCTTTTTTTCCGTTTAATATATAAATGTAGGTTTATGTTTCCTTTGCAGTGGGCAGAACCTAATTAAAAAATTCGAGGTGTTTTATGTCTGATATTAATGGTATTCGCAACCCATCCGGTTTTGATCAGCAGAATGTTCCTGGCAGCACTAGTACTACAGGTCCTGCTTCTGGCGGTATGATTAATGGGGTTTCTGTTGAACCGGCGGATATTGAGAAGTCATTATTTGAAGATTCAATGGAAGAGATGACTTTCTCTAAAGATAATTCTAAGCAGACAAAATTAGCTCTTCGTAAGCAGAAAAATGCTGATGCTCGCCTTGCTGAGCTGCTTAAGAAGATGCAGGCTGCTGTATCAGAGAAGGTTAATGCAAAGTCTAAGACTGAAGATATTCTAAAGAGAACTTCACGTGTTGGTTGTACCCCTCGTGAAATTGTTGATTCTCTTAAAGCTCAGGGCGGACACGATGCTGAAAACTATGCATTACTGCTACAGCTGATTTCTAAGGAAAAAGATCCTGTTAAACAGAAACTGATGCAGGATGCTGCTGATGAAATATTCAAGCAGAATGAAAACGGCATTAAGGCAGTTGTTAATGCCATGGATGTCTCAGAGGACAACTATGCAGGTTTAAGTCTTCTGGATAATGCTGAAAACTATTCAGATGCTCTGCTGAATTTCAAGGATGGTATGTCAATGCTGTCTTTTATCCACGAAAAATATGGAGAGAAATTCGAAGAAGGTCTGGATTTTATCAACAAGGCCCTAGGTGCTGATCTTGAAGCTGCTCAGAGAAGTCATGAGCCTGCTTTCCTGAGATCCGTTTCAGAAGGACTGGAGCAGACTAAGGTTCTGTATTCATGCTTTGCCCACGAAGAGGTAATGCTCGATCGTCTGGATAAGATCCACGGCATTGATACAACAAGCATTAACAAGATTGAATTTGTTGAGAAGCTTGGTGAACTTGTCAAGTCAACCTTCGTGTCTCCTGGTGACATCAGAAATCTGTTAATTACAATTAACGCAAAGGATCCTGCTCAGGAAGTTGTTATTTGTCAGGAGTTGAGCAAGACTTTGAAAGATATGTCTGATATTTTCTATGAAACGCCAGAAGCTCGTGAGCGTATCAATGAGGCCTGCACAGTCCTGATTGATAATAAGATTCGTGCGGAGGATGAATGGCTGGAATCACAACAGTAGTAGATCCTGAAGTTGTCAGGAGGGAACTGTTCCGTTTTGGAAAACGCATCGGCATGACAAACATGCCGATGTTTGATGAGAATAATGCTTTGTCCTTTGGTGTAGATGGGGCAAAGCTTACTTTTGAACTGAATGCTGACAGAACCTACCTTGCTGTAAGTTATGCAGTTACTCCTGAGATAACTGAAACTGACCGTTATCTAAAAACAGCATTGGAAAAGACTAAGTACAGCGGTGGTTATGTCTACAGTGCAACATATGTGGATCCTCTGATTATCTTTACCACTTCTCTGCCGAATCCTTCAATTTCAGCAGAGGCTTTTGAAAAAATTCTCTTTGGATTTATTAAACTTTGGAATGAGGTAAAGCATGGCCACTAGAATTAATGGAAGCTCGAATCTTCTTAATTCCAATATCGGATTAGATCAGGTTCTAGAAAGACCAACGACACAGTCTCATCTGCCTAAGAACGCGACTTATGTTCCAGTGGGGAATCCTAATATCCGTCTGGAGAATATGTATAAAAAACGTTCTGTTGACAAGCGAATGATGTCAAAGGCAAAACCAAATATTGATAATCCTGATGAACTTGATCCGGCAAATTTCTCAATGAATTTTGAAAGTGCTGTTGAAAAGCTTGCGGAGTTTGATACTCCTGCCACAAATGATTTTTCTCAGGAAGTTGCAAATCCACTTATGGAGAATCAGCTTCTGCTCAAGATCTACAAAGGCTTTATGGTTGGGGGATAATGTCTTAAATGCAAAAAAAGACTCTAACCAAAAAAGAAATCAGGGCTCTTGAGATGATTGGCTTTCTTTTCCTTAATCTAGGGGTAGTAAGGAAGGCCGAAAGTACTATTAATGCGATCTTGGTTGTTGATCCGAACAATTCCTGGGCTTTTTATGCTCGACCTATTCTATATTTTCTAAAAGAAGACTATGAAACTGCAATTTATTTTGCAGATATCGTCCTGCAGATGAAGAATTTTGAGTATGATCTGCTGGAAATAAAAAAATTGAAAGCAAGAGCTTTGTTTATGCTAAACAGGCAGGAAGAATCTTCTAAGCTTATCAAAGAGATAAAACAAGAAATCGACGCACGTAGTGAAATCGAAGAGCCTGAGGCCTGATTCTATAAGGATTACCAATGTCATTCATTAACTCAGCAAGAACTTCTGTTGGTCTGGTAACCAAGCACGCCGATATTATGCTTGTTGGCGCGGTTATTGCGGTTATCGCCCTTATGATTCTGCCAATGCCAACGCCACTGGTGGATCTGCTTATTTCCATGAATCTTGCCGTTTCATTCATAATTATGATGATGAGTCTTTACACGCCGTCTGTGCTTGGTTTCTCATCTTTTCCTACGGTTCTTCTTTTTACAACTCTTTTCCGTCTTGGTCTTAACATCTGTACCACACGTCTGATTCTTCTTCAGGCGGATGCCGGTGAAATTATTTTTACCTTTGGTGAATTCGCAGTAGGCGGTAACTTCGTTGTAGGTGCAGTGGTATTCATCATTATTGCAATTATTCAGTTCCTTGTTATTGCTAAAGGTTCTGAACGTGTATCCGAGGTTGGTGCCAGATTCTCTCTGGACGCAATGCCAGGTAAACAGATGTCAATCGACGCTGACTTAAGAGCTGGTTCTATTGATGCAGAAGAAGCTCAGAGACGTCGTGACGAAGTTGGACTTGAAAGTAAACTTTACGGTTCCATGGATGGTGCCATGAAGTTCGTTAAGGGCGATGCGGTTGCAGGTCTTGTGATTGCTGCTGTTAACGTTATTGCCGGTACCATTATCGGTTCAAGTATGAATGGTCTTGGCCTGTCAGATTCCCTTAAGCTGTACGGTATTCTCACCATTGGTGATGGTCTGGTTTCACAGATACCTTCTCTGCTGATTTCTATTTCTGCCGGTATTCTGGTTACCCGTTCTGGCGGTAAGGTTGATAACGTAGGTGAGCAGATCGGTGGAGAAATCTTTGCTCGACCAAAGGCTCTTAAGGTAGCTTCTGCAATGGTGTTCCTCTTTGCGCTGGTTCCTGGTTTCCCTAAGCCTCAGCTGTTTTCTCTGTCTGTTCTCATGTTCCTGATCTCATATGGACTTGAGAAAATGACCAATCAGCCTAACATTTCTGAACCTGATATTAAGACTCAGTTGGTAGATAAGACTCTGGCTCCAGCTGTAAAAGGAAATGGAAAAAAGGCAAAGCGCAGTGCAAATGCGGAAGAGTTTTCTCCGATTGTGCCTATTATTCTTGATCTTTCTAATGAGCTTTATGAAGAGCTGGATTACGCAGCACTTGATGAGCGTATGATCGATCTTAGAAGTGCTCTTTACTACGATCTGGGAGTTCCGTTCCCTGGTATTAATCTGCGTAATAATCCAGGCTTGCCGGGACTTTCATATGCTCTGAATCTGGATGAGATTCCGATTGCAAGAGGTATTCTTATTAAGGGAAAACTTCTCGTGAGAGATCAGCCTGAAAATGTAAAAATGCTGGGTATTGATCTGGAGCAGGGCGAAGACTTCCTTCCTGGAGAAAAGTCCTGGTGGGTTGAAAAGAAATTCAAATCCGACCTTGAAAAAATTAATATTACAGCTTTGGACTTTGAGGATATCATTACTCTTCATACTTCCATTCTTCTAGCTAAACATGCTGGTGACTTTATTGGTATGCAGGAAAGTAAGTATATTCTTGACAAGATGGAAGAACGTGCCCCTGATTTGGTACATGAGGCTACACGTCTGCTGCCTCTGCAGAAGATCGCAGATATTTTCAAGCGACTGGTACAGGAGCAGGTTTCAATACGTGATTTAAGATGCATACTTGAGAATATCATTTCCTGGGCTCCCCGTGAAAAAGATATTATTATGCTTTGTGAATATGTCCGTGTTGGACTGAAGCGTCAGATCAGCTATCGCTACACTGCAGATCAGAATCTGTTGCCGGCGGTATTGATTGATCCTAATGTGGAAGAAATTATCAGAAAGTCTATCCGACAGAGTTCGGCTGGTTCTTTCCTTGCTCTCGATCCAGACAGCACAAAGAAGTTTGTGGAAGAGCTTAAACGAATCAGATCATCTACTAATAAGAGAACCGTTATAATTGCGTCTATTGATATTAGACGTTATGTACGTCGTCTGATTGAAGGTGAGTTCTATGATGTTCCTGTACTGGATTATCAGGAGCTTACACCTGAGGTTTCTGTACAGCCTATTGAAAGAATTCGCTTCTAGCTTGAGTTTTATCTGAGCTAATTCTTTTTATAAAATTTTCCTTAACAGAATCTCCTTATTGCTATATGCCCAAACTTTGCGAGCTCTAACTGATCTATAAAGTTTGGGATCTTAAATGCTCCTTCGGGAGCATTTGTCATTCAAGAGCCTGATAAGGAGTCTGTATCTCCTGTTCTAATTCTTCCTC
>NZ_CACVSS010000032.1:0-22472 GCF_902756765.1 uncultured Succinivibrio sp.
GGCTAGAATGTGATCGTCCTTCATATAAGCAGTTACCTGCTCACCTTCATCAATCTCATCAGCAAAACCTTTTTCTACAGCCTCTTCAGCAGTAAACCATGATTCTGCATCCATGAGTGATTTAATTTCTTTGTCTTCAAGTCCTGTCTTATCAGCGTAAATGCTACGCATTGATTCAGCACATTTATTTAAAACTGCGGCCTGTTTTTCAAGTTCCTCTGCATTTCCAAATGCCATTGACATTGGATTGTGGATCATGAACAGGGAGCCTTTACTGATTACAGTCTTTGCATTCTTCAAAGAAGTAATCAGGGTTGCTGCAGAAGCAGCAAGGCCGGTCACATGAATTGTGATACCGGCCTTGTGTCTTGATAGGATTCCGTTAATTGCAAGAGCACTGTCAACGTTGCCTCCTGGAGAATTGATGTATATATCCAGAGGTTTATTCGGATTGATTGCACTAAAGGCCTTAGCTACCACAGCCTCATCAAAACACTTTTCATCCTCAAACCACTGCTCTGCAATCGGACCATAAAAAGAAAGCTGAGTATTCTCAGCTTCTTCTTTTATTGCCAATAGTGGTTTAGAAGAAGTATCTAGGTTTTTGACCATTGTCTTTATCCTCTTTTGAAGATTCATCATCACTGTCATTTTCAGATGATGAGCTGTCATCCTCAGTTAATTGTTTCTGACTGGTTGAAATTCCATATTCCTGCATCAGTTTTTCTTCACGTCCTCTCTGAGAGGCAATCATGTCAAAACTCATGCCGGTTAGTTCTGCAGCCTCATGTTCACGTGTAGAGAAGCCTTCCTCAACACGAACCTTTGCAGCATTAACCTCCTTGAGAGGGTCAAGCTGCCCCTGAGTATCACCGGACCAGTCAGCCAAAGACCAGGCTTTTCTGACTGCAGGATCTTCAAAGAAGCCAGGGGCATCAATTCTACCCTTGCTTACAGCCTCTGATAGCCATTCCTCATACACAGGCTGACACAGACGGTTAACTATCCACTGTCTGCGCATACGGAACATTTTCCATGCCTCAAGTAGAGCTCCACGGGAAGCGCTGTATGAAGCGGTAAAATTCTTAATCAGCAGTTCATATGGAAGCTCAAGTGCTGCACCAATCTGCTTGCAGATTGAAGAAACAAATCCGTCAAATGCTGTATTTGGTCTGCCTGGATTTGCTGTTGATACCTTTTCTCCTTCTGCAAGATTTACGATGGCACCATTTCCCAAACTTACATCGTTAGGATCAGAGGTTGCCGCACTCACATCAAGACCAGGCATTCCGCTCATCATGGAGCTTATCCCGTTCTCAGGAGCATCCTGTGTAATGAACACAGTAAAATAACCGGCCACCACTGCTGCAACTAGTTCAGCATCCGTATATCTGCCAAGTTGTTTTAATGCTTCTATAACCGGAGCAAGAAGAGGCACACCTCGTCTCTGTCCAGGACGCTCAATATCGCTCATCAGATGAAGAATATTTCGTCTGCCAGACTGTGCTCCAAAGGCAAGCACTCGCTTCCAGTCCTGATTCGGATCACTGGTTGGTCTATGGATGGTTCCTGGATGATATTTTGCTACCCAGTAAGCTATAGGCTCACCATATTTACCGACTTCAACTCCTTCAAGAATAGAATTGTCAAAAGCGCCCTTTACCCCTTTTGCTGGATTGCAGATACGGTCAGCCTCAATCAGATCAACTCTTAAATCATATGGGCAGTTAGGTCTGCTTATAAAAGGCAGGGCTACAAAGCAGTCTCCGCTCATCAGAGTAGATATCAGCGCCAGTGCCTGGAACTCATAAAAGGTACACATTCTTGAAGCATCACAGTTAACGTTGTCTGACCATAAAAGCCATTCACGCTCCGTCTTTTTCTGCCATGCTACAGCTTCATCTTCAGACAGTCCCAGCACTTCTCTGTCAATATGACTATTCATCATAAGACCTGAGCCGATTACATTGGTTCTAATAGTCTTAAGTGCTCCGGTTGCAAGAGGAACTCCCATATACAAATCACGGGAACGTTCTCTTAACGTCTTAATATTATCTGTAATATCCTCATCTGCTGAACCACTGTGACTCATCCAGCCAATCAGAGATTTTCTAGCATATGAAGCACCGTAATGACTGTAACCGCTATTGACTATTCTGCGATTGTTAACTGCTGCAGGAGCATTTGATTTCTTCACTGATTCAGATGCTTTAACAACAGTATTTTGAGTAGTTGTTTTTCTTGTTGCCATATCTTAAAAATCCTGTGGAATTGCACGCTGAATTCTTGGACGAGTATGACCGTTTTCAAAGAAATCAATAATCTCATTAAAGAAATCAAGCTGTTCCATAAGTTCAGAGAGTTTAACTCTGGTTAGAGAGCGAGAGCCAATGGTATAACTCTGTCCTGTTCTTAAAGCCTTTATAGCTTCCTTGATTTCCTTTCTTTCAGTTAAGGCTTCTTCGTATGTATAGCCTTTGTAATATTTAACTTTACTCATACGACACCTTTACTAAATACACGTCTTTTTCTTGCCAGAGGTTGGGCTGATGTTATCTGAGTTTCACTCTGACAAAGCTGCATGAATGCTGGTCGCATAAGCTCAATAGCGGCTGTTGCATATACAGCACAGTCCAAAGCCTCATTTCGTTCACGAAGTTTCTTCCAGCGTTCAGTCATACGACCTTTTTCAAACTTACGCTCAAAGACCTCGGCAGTTAACTGCTTAAAATATTCCTCAGTAAAGCCACAATCACGGGCTAAAGGATAATGCACATAAGCAGGACCGATATCATTAACCCTCAGGCGATTCATTAAAAGACGTTTACCTGAATCAACACCAAGGACAAACAGATGCGCTCTGTATCGGTTATTCTGTGAGGGTGAACCTACAAGAGGCTTTCCAATGGTTGAAGCACCCTTGATGGCAAACACTCTGCCTTTCTCACGACCTTTTGTATACTGGTACACGGTATCAGTCATTGAACCGTCACCGGAATCCACGAAGGTACAGGCAATTTTTAAATCTCTTCCATCCTGAATATGGAAGTTCTCCATCAGAAGACAGTCAAGCTGGCTCCAGACTTCATTTTGTTTGGTATCACCAAAAAAAACTCTGTGGCAGATACCCCATGATTCAAAATCAGCGCCCCAGCCCAGAACGGTACACTCAAGACGATCCTGCTGAACGTCAACGCCGCAGGTTAACATTCTGATTAAGGATGGAAGGCCGTCCTGAGGATAGTACTCACGACGATTACAGAGTTTTTCCCAGAAATTCAGATCTGCTTCATCTTCATGCCATGGTTCACCAAGCTTCAGGTTGATAAATTCCTGAAGACCTTCCTTATCCTTTTTGCGGTTTGCTTCCACCCATTCTTCAACAAGATCACGAAGTTCTACCCATGGAGAACATAAGGAGGTCAGATGGTAACCTTTGATTCTGGAATCCGGCTCCTTTGGAACCCATTCACCAGATTCAAGTAAATAAGGATCAGGCTTTCCGTTACCTCTAACCTTGTTCTTACAGTGAGGACATTCCATACGGATAGAATCTTCAATAAGACTTCCATCCGCATTTCTATCCCAGTGAACATTCTCCCAGGACATAGAGAAACGTTCACCGCAGTGAGGACATTTAACCTTGTACTCACGCTGATCAGATTTCATGAACTCTGCAAAGATTGTTGGGCCATCACCTCTTACCTCTGTGGTAGGAGTAGAAACAAAAACAATCTTACGATTGGTAAAATTCTGAGTACGCTGAACTGCCAGCTTTAATGGGTCTCCTTCCTGAGTTGAACCAAATCGGTCAATTTCATCACAAAGTAAAACTCTTATTGGACGCGAAGCCAAACCGGAAGGAGAATTGGAACCGACCATTGCAAGGTAACCTCCGGTAAAACTCTTCATACGAATAGTTGATCCGGATTTACGAGATCGACCTTTTTCATCAGTGCTAGCCACACTCATTTTCTCCTTTAAAACAGGAGTCGCCTGAATGGTCGGATCAATGCGTTCTTTGGAAAAAGCTTCTGCGGTATCAACAGTTGGTTGAACCATCATGATAGAAGATGGCTCCTGATCCATGTAATATCCCATTACATTCATAAGCAGCTCTGACTTTGCAACCTGAGAAGCTGCCATAATTACCACCTTCTCAACACTGTGAGAAGTTGCCATATCCAATGGCTCTCTCATGTATGGGACTCTAATGGTTCTCCACTTTCCTGGTTCCGGTGAAGTACCAGGAGCGACAAAACGATATTGATCTGCCCACTCTGATCCTGTCAGCTTAGGCCTAGGCTTCAGGATTTTATTAAGAACGGCAAAGAATAGATTCATAGGCAGAAAGAAACTAATTAATCATCAATAAAAGGCCATATAATTACTAAAAAGAAGAGGACATATAACCATGACACAGATAAATTCTCCAACTAAAGAAGATATTGATAAACTGTCATCATTTATTGAATTGGATCATAAGGTTTGGACTCATTACAGTGAATTTCTGTATGAACAGCAATTTAGTCGAATAAAAAATTATTTATGGCTTTCTGTAACTATCATTACCTTTCTTGCAGCAATTTTTGCAAACTACCTTCAACCTGGTTTGCAATTAACTTTATCTGTTTCGCAGAAGTTTGCAGTTCTATTTTGGTCGATTGCAGGTATTGCAAGTTCACTATCAGTGATATTGGGAATAATCTCGCTTTCATCCATTTGGAATAAGGATATTCCTCAAGATCCATATAGAGGAGGAACTCAATATATTGCACGATTTGAACGTTACGGAATAAACAGTCAAGAGCATTATGAAGATCTTAAAAATTTAGATGCTTTTTACGTACAATCGATGGAAAGTTATGTTATTCAAATAGAACAAAGAACTAGCTTTCTTCGTCATATGAACCTATTACTCATAATATCCGTAATTTTTTTAATATTATCTTTTTCTGTGTTATTTATAAATCAAATAGGAGGAAACTAATAAAATAGAATGAGTAATAATAATCAAAACGTACCAGAGAGAGGATCGTTAAATCCGCCTGCACCACCACGTAAAATAGTAACTGATAGTGCAGACCCTTTAAAGCGAAAGGCTCCAGCAAATTCTTCTCAGCAAGGAAGTAAATAAAACCACAAGCCCCTTATCGACATTAAGGGGTTTTATACTGTTATACCAATCAATTAAATGATTGTAGTCACTTGCTGTAATGTCACAGTCTTTTACATATCAGGTAACCATTCCTAGCTTTACATCTACCCTACAGAATTCTTACCATTTCATTAAGGATATTTGATAGCTATAAAAACTTATTCTCCCACAGCATAAAGTTTCTGCAATTCAGCAAGACTGCTGTTTATTTCATCTTCTATGATTTCTTCAATGTCTCTTGCAGATCGGCCTTCACATATTGTTGCCACACGGGAAGGAATAGTAATTAGTTTGCTTCGTACTAAAGCGGCAGCTTCTTCCGCATCATGATGAATTCTTTCAATTGGAATCAGTCTCTTTTCCGCCTCATCAACTTTCATCTTCTGTTCTTTGGTCTGAAGCGCTGTGAGATAAGCTTTTGCAGAATTCATAACCGCAATAGGATCATCTTCGATCTGAGAAATCCATTCTTTAAAGACCTTTTCAAACTCTTCCTTGTCCTCAATTATTGACTGGATTTTATCAATTTGTTTTAGGGCATTCTGTCTGCTTTTTGTCTTCGCTGTAGATTTCATGGTGTTCTGGTACTGCTCATATGCCTTTACCGAATCCTGCAGACTTAACATACCTCGCTCATTACAAATTTTAAAAAAGCCTTTATCAATAAGACTCCTTACAGATGCACGTGATATCCCGAGGTTTCTTGCTAATGCACTTTGAGAAATCAGGTCATTTTTTGACATAAAATAATTCCATAACTAAGTGGACAGCCACTTTATAAAAATCTATTCAGCTAGATATATTTCGGGCGTCTCGCCACCCGAGGACGATTTCAAGCTGTCACAGTACCTTTTTGATCACAGATTAGATCCTTCATTCTCTTTTATAACAGATCTTAAATAGAAAAAGCACAGACAATCTACGGTTATCATCTGTGCTTAGCGTTTTATATACAGGGATATTTTATGAATCAGATACAGTCGACTTCTGAGAAATCATGTCATACCACTCAATCAGCTTATTCAGGTAGGTTGAGTTGATATCACAGTCACGAGAAACAACTAATTGCTGTTCATATAGTCGCTGAAGTTTTGCTTTGTCCTTTGCAGAGCATTCACATCTACCTTTCTGTACTGAGCTGGTAGCTGAGGCAACTGAGGACAATGCTGCCGTGTTGGTATCTGAACTGGTCTCGTTGAGCACCCTGAAAGAGAGACCATCAGACACAGCAGCACTGAAGTCTTTAGTAATCTGTTCAATACTGGTCTGAACTGTTTTAACATTCTCATTGGATAGAAAATAGTATTCATATTCTTTGTTTCTCTGATCTTCAATTGCCTTTATCTCAAGATTTGCTGCTTCATTCTCTAAAGTTTTAAGCTGAAGCTCATATTTATCAGCTGAATACGAATAACCGGCTAAAGTTCCAAGAAAGAACCAGGCAACGACAATAACAGCTTTCGTAAGAATCGAATTCATATTTAACCTGCAGTGAAAGGATAATTAGGATTTGCCCAGAGCTGATTCCACAACTCAACCAGTTCAAGTTTCGGTTTTCTTTTATAAAGACGTTTGTAATTATCAGACACAGGAGGAAAACTAACTCTTGGAAATTCACAGTGACGTTCATGCACCTGAATCAGGCGATCAAGTTTAAATTTCATAAGTTAGAACCTCCAGAAACGAAAAAAGCCCACATTTCTGTGAGCTTCTTTTTGACATTTTTAGACTAAATTTTTACGTCTATACCTGCGTCATTTAAGACCTTCTGCGCTGAAAATCTTGATTTACAGGATTTATGCACTGTAAACGGAATATTGTTTTTAGGATTAAACCATCTTTCATGCGAGCCTTTACCGGTTCTTGTAGGATAACATCCATTCTGCTTTAAAATCTCTACAAGGCGCTTGTAATAATCATGTTCTCCCATTTAATTCAACACCGGAACTCTCATTGATGCATGAACATTGGAAGTGTCGGAAATGTAATCTTCAAGTAATAACTCAACACATTCCTGAATATTCTTTTTTAATTCTTCAAGAGTATCTGCATCAGTATTTATTCCTGGTAGATCTGACCACGCCACATAGTAACATTTAGCCTCGGCATCATAACCGACACCGACTCTTAATTTTAATGTTACTCCTCGCTTTGCAAACCATTTCCAAAAAGGCTTACCTATTCGATACGAAAATGACATTGTTACACCTCAACAAGTTATTGCGTGTATATTATCATTTTAGAAGAAAAATAACTTAACGAATAAGTAAATTTTCTCAGATTGGCACCGCCTTGAGGAATCGAACCTCTCCTTAATCGCTGTGATAGCCTCGAGCAGTCAATTGAATGACCACCACACTACCATGACCGAACTCGTCAGAACAGCCAGCAGCTGATCATGTGCCCCATACACCAAAGCGGTATTCGTGCCTTTTAGCCCAACAGCGCACGACACTGTTATGATAAAAAGACTACGGGTAGTCCTAGAGGTGTTAAGCCTACATAGCTTATTAAAGAGACTCAAAATCTCAAAAATCTCTTCTATGACGGGGAGCTATGCGCCCTAAAAACTTGCCTTGATAACTCAATTTTACAATCACATTAAAAAGCTCCCTTACTGCTAATAAGAGAGCTTTGATTATATTTATATTTTATGAAAATCAATCAATGCTAACACTATTGAAACTTCTCTGTCTTTTGTCTTTCAGATAAATACAGCCATTTCTTTTATGTAACATTAAAACAAGTGTCTCTTTCAACACTGAACTCAATCATGGTTAACATGATTGTAAAATTGAGCTCAAAAAATTGCTCACCAATCACATGACTGATGAGCATACATCAAACAAACATAAGGAGTAATCGGTAGCTGGTATCTTTCCTCTGAGGTCAACGGCATGTGGTATAAGAAACCAGCAAAAGAGCCCCCCTTCTTCTTTTCACGATAAGAAAAGAGATCTTTCTGCTTCACGACGTTTGGTTAATCCTTTCAATTCAACGCCGTTACACTTGTTCCATCTTAAAAACTGATTAGCTGCGCCTTCATAGTCACGCTGTTTCATTTTTTTCCACAGAGTGGAGGATAAAAGGTTATTGGTGCCAACGTTATAGGCAAAAGAGATTAAGGCATCAAACTGGTTCTGATTGACTTCAATCTCATCAGCATTTAGTGCTCGAACCAAGTCAGATTCAAATTTATTTAAATCCTGTTTAAGCAGCATCTCGGCATAAGCTTCAGTACAAGCATCATCTGCTTTAACATCCGGGCCATAATGGCCAAAGCCAATTGTGTAGTATTTTTCAGAGAAATGGGCCTTATAAGCCTTGGTTCTCAGCCCCTCAAATCGACGTATCAGATCTATTCCGTGAGAACTTACAATTAACATCTTCAACTCCCAGATATTCACATATCGCGCTCATCGCTTCCTTTGCACCGTAAGCGACAATCACCCTGTAACCAATATCAGATAGTCGCTTATGCCAAATCTTCTGTTCTGGAGATACTCTTGATAAGGATTTAACAGCTCTTTTCATTTCTATAAAAAGACCTGCGTACCCCTGTTTAGGAACAGCAAGCATTAAATCAGGAACACCAGGGCGAACCCCTTCGTGTTTCATTCTCAATGCTTCATTTGAAAATCTTGCAGTAGTCTTAGCTCTGGAACCACCATTAGGTATGGCAAAAAGAAAGGAGCCTACAGTATCAGCTCCTACTTTTTTATGATCGGCCCACAGAATTAGTCTCTGCTGCTCAACAGATTCCAACGGACAGTGATTTTTTGATAATGACATTTAATTCTTAGCGATATATTTTTCAAACAGCTTTGCAAGTAAAAGCTTAATCTGATCTGTTCCAATCCAGGATACAAACACAGCAACCGGAACCGCCCAGTCAGGACTAAGGTCAAAATATAGAACACCGGCCTTTGTTAAGCCTAGAGACAGCAAAGCACAGGTCAAGGCCTCAGAAACACGTGTAAAAAACTTCATCTTCGGATTCCTCCGATAAGTAGTTAATATAGACGTGATTATCGCTGTGATTGCTGATATAGCCCAAGGTGACTGGCTCGTATTTTGAATCTGATCTTCCCACCACGACATCACGGGACCTCACATACGCAATAGAAATAAAAAAGCCCCATCAGATGACAGGGCCCTTGCTTATAGGTATTTTATGCACATTTAGAAACAATTCTTCATTGTATTGTTTTCTAGTATATTTTGAAAAAACGATCTTTTAACGATCTTTTTTATATATTTATGTGATAAAAGTATCATTTTTAAACAAAAACTATTTACCACCGCGCTCTAAGCTACCGATTTCATCTGTTTAAGAATCTTCTTAAGCTCGTTTTCACCGATTCTCGAAGATATCTCAAGATTCTCTCCCAGTAATAAAAGAGTCTCCTTAAGAACTTCCAAATGCTTCAAGATCTCTCGTATGTGATCGTAACAGGCTCTAAAATTTTCTCTATGGGAATTAAGCCAGGTTAAAGTTTTAAGTGCGCAGTTAAGATTATCTTCATTGAGAGTAACAGAACTTGAGCGCCTGTTTTCCTGTAGTCCACGCTGATAGGCCTGTTCTAAAAGCTGACTGGTCTTTTTCTCCTGAATCTGCTCTCGCATTTCAAAGAAGGCTTTAACCAGAGCCAGCTTAAATTTAATGACCTTTTCTGAATTTCTCATCAGAGTAACAAGGAAATAAGCCTGCTGTTCATTCAGGATTGCAACTTCTTTTGATTGAGGAGCCGTTCCAAAGCCTCTTTTCACTTGCTCCGTTTTAAACGGAACAAGGCCAAACTTTGATAAACTCTCTTGATATTTCTTGGCAAGCTCCAATACATCAGTGGCTCTTTTATCCAGAGCAGTAGCAATTACTTCAGAAGTGGTTACAGGGAAAGATTGATCCTCTGAGAGGAATACTAAAGATGTGTTAGACATAATATGTCTCCTGATTGTTACTTTTTTGATGAATGCCTTTTGATGGGCGTCGGGAGCTCAAAACTGCACAATCAGACACAGCTGGAATATTCACCACGAAGGCTATTGTATTATCCAACTCCCGACATAGCTTGTGGCCGTATGCCTAAACATACAGCTTAATTCTGTCGGATTATGAAACGGTCATGTTTTGACGCACTGACCCTGCGCTGATTGATGTGAGTTTTGAAGCTCGTCTGTAATGTTAGTATAAAAAAGCTTGATTTGCAAATTACTATCCCTCAAATAGATGGCAACTTAGGGATTATTGTTTACTTTAGGAATTTCAATTCCCTCGATATAAGCGTTTTTGATTTTACCGTCTTTCAAAACAGTTTCATTTAAAATAAATTCAAGAGGCAATCCTTTTTCGCAGAATTCCCAAATAAGTTTAATTTTAACTTTTAGAGATTCATCTTCTGTATCACTGTTTACTGTTGCATCAACAGTTGCGTTGTTTTTGTCAAATGATTTCAAGTGAAGCTTAAGAATTGGGTAGCGTAATCTGTCTATTGATGTTATAAGGAACAATCCTTTTACAATTTTTGAATCAGAAGGGATGAACTCTTCATCTTGGGTATCTTTAATTTCTTGGATTTCTGGTATTGAATAAACATAGTCATTCAATGTAATCTTTTCGACTTCTCCTGTATTTCGAATAAGAACGTGGGAAGCTCGAATCTGTTGCTCTTTTATTTCTTTAAAAATCTCTTCCTTTAATTTAACAAACTCAGGGGATGCAAGAATTGCTTTTGTTTCATCATTTATTGAAATCTTCTGAAGAACATTGTCTCTTGCTATTGTCTCTGCAGATTTATTCTCAATTTCTTTTAATTTTACATCTCGTTCGGCCCATGTATCATACAGTTTAGGTATCTGAATAATTGCAGCAATAATTATTAGTGTTAGGCAAAGATGCGATGGTTTCATTTTCTCTATCCTTTTGGCAACTGCTGCTACGATAGGCTTTGATAATTTTAAAATCAGCTTGGTACAACCCTTATTTACAGAAATATAAAAAAGAAAGTTTTCTTTCTCTATTTTAGAGAGCTGTCTGTATGGGTTCCTATCTCCTAAAATGAATAAAATTTGGCGGTTAAAAATTGTTTGATATATTGAAATTGCTTCGGCAAAGTCAGAACGAATGGTGCTGTCATAGTTTGGGCCTTCAATTTTTAGTATTACATCAGCCAAAGACACATTTTCTACATCCAAATTTCCCCACAGAGTTGCTAACGAATCATCAGAGACTCCTTCAAGTTCAAGAAATCCATTTATTTGTTGCCATGTTGCGATTTTAGACTCTATCATATACCACCCTCTTTTAAGAATTGTATCAATATATAACTCTATTATCTTTGGAGTAGATAACAAAGCTTGATTTGCAAATTACTATCCCTCAAATATATTTCTCAATTTCTCCCTGCAGCTATCTCTGAATTTCATCTGTCTTTCAGCTGCAAGCTCCATATCCTTGTAATAAGCTTCAGTCTTCTGTTCGTTATAGGAAATATATTCTTCTCCGGTAACCCACCTTACAGCTAATATTGGATCATCATGAGCACGAACATAATGCCTGGTTAAACGTCTTACTTTTGAATAAGAGATATGTAAATCTTGGCAGCATTCTTTGAGAGACCTATAAACTTTCCCCTGGTATTTAAAACTAACCATTGGCGCGCTCCTGCAGGTAGTCAAAGATTAGTTTTTCACCTCGGATAATCAGTTCTCTTACAGCCTGAGCATTAAGGTAGTTAAGACAGCCCTGTTCATTAGCTTTGACTGCGAAGAAATTTCTGCGCTTTTTAACCTTTGGTTTTCTGCCTGGCTTTTCTCTGATTACGGAGAGGATGTCATATTCATCCCAGCCGTTAATGTAATACATCCTTACCAGTAGAAAGATATTTGGTCTTGTCTGTTTTAAATGGCCGAATGCGCCGTCTATAATCAACGCGCTCTCATCGTCAATGATATAACTTTCAGAGGAGCTTCCATGTGTCTTATAGCCCACACAACCGAAGTAGCGGGCCCATACACCATAATTGCGAAGAAGAGAGATAAAGGGTGCACTATAACCATCTTCAATTGAACTTTTAATCAAATTGGTTATCATATCTTCCTTCTTAGATGGTTACATCATTCTAAAAGCATTTAATCCGCTCACCTGTTTAACTTCAAGATCTTCATTGGCAATCCCCAGTTTATTTAAACCGGTCAGATAGTAGTTCAGCTGTGAGCCATGAATGGTCTTATAGTATGAATTCTGTTCGGATTTATACATAAATCTAAGCTTTCTTAACTCTTCGTATGGCAGGTTATCAGCATTTTTAATTCTGATGATTTCATAGCCTTTACTGGTGTTAATCAGGAGCTCTTTAAGAGCATTCTCCTTGATAAGCAGAGTAAGCATAGCAAAAACATCGTTAATAGCTCTGTGAGCCTCATACTCATAACCTACTGAGCGTACCAGTTTAGGCAGAGAGCAGCTTTCCTTTTTGTGTCCTACTCTCCATGAAACACCTTCCATTGAACAGCCCCAGTAGAACTTGGAATCTATCTGTCCTTCCATAAGTCTTTCAAAGAATGGTCTGTCAAAAGCTGCATTGTGAGAAACAATCAGATTGCATCCGTTAAGAATTTCAAAGATTTTCTTGAAATCCAGTGTACAGCCATGCAGCTTCTCATCAGTTAAGCCGGTCAGATTGACAATGGTTTCACTTAATGGAGCTGATGGTTCCCTAAAGCCGTCATACGCTTTGGAGATTTCCAGTATCTCGAAAGTAGCCTTTGAGTAGGTTGCTCTTACCATACCGACCTCAATTACTTCGTCCTTTGAGATATTCAGTCCGGTAGTCTCTAAATCCAGGAATACAACCTCACCTGTTTTCTCATTCTCTTTTGCCTTTCTGAAGAAACAGCCATACCCCTCACGATAATCAAAAGGCAGAGGTTTAAGTCTTGGGGCTATTGTCTGACTGTTTCTATTGTTCTTAAAGTAAGCCATAGGATTTAGTTCATTCCTCCGAATAGAGCTCTGGTAACTGCTTCAGAACCATAGGTGCTGAGAAGATTGGCCATATAGGCGTTATCTCTAATCTGAGCATCAGTGATATGGGAAAGAGCATCAGGAGAACTGTTTGTTGTATAACCTACGGGTTTTCTTGGAGTAACCCTGTCAGTCCCCCTGATGAAGACGTGATTCTGATTGCTGCCGGAATTTACGGCACCATAGACTTTCTGTTTCTGTCTCTGGTCGTTTTTGATCCATGTGCTGACAATGCTCTTAAGCATCTTCTCTGAGATAACAACCTTCTTGGAGTTACCACGCTTGAATCTCCACGTGCCGGATTTAGCGTAGTATTTTCTCATACGACCAAGAAGCTGTTCTGCTTCATCTTTGGATAACATGAAGGTAGTAGTGATGATATGACGAAGAGTCTGCTCTAACGCATCAGTATGATTGACTTCCTGCATGTTCTGCTGAATCTTATCCTCAGAAGGTCTTCTGTCCAGTACATCACCATCAATAAAGTGGGCGTCATCAACCTCACCGTTTTCATCATAAGTAACTAAGACTTCATATCCCTGGACAAATTGTCTAACAGTTACACTTCTAGGATTCTGATTTTTACTCTGAGAACGTGCTACCTGCTTTTCTGATTTTTCCTTTTCAGAAATATGTATATGATCAGAACTGCAATCGCACTCAAATTTTTTTTCATCGCCAATAGTTTTATTAGTACTGAGATCTTTATATACATTTATATTTGTATATATATTTGTATCTCTTTTAGTAATTGGACATTTTGACCAATCGGATTGGACATTTTGACCAATTTCTGAATTTTCTGAATTGGACATTTTGTCCATATTTTTTGAAGAAGCTGCAGACAAAAATTTTTTAGTTGATCCTGTTTTTGCTTTCTTATTTTTTGTAAGCAGATGAGGCTGTTCTTTTGCTCTGTTGGAAGCAGCATTTCTTTTTATCGCATCAGGAAGAATTCTGATTACGTTGTCGCGCTCAGAGTTATCCAGATAGATAAGACCTTTGGCAAAGAGATCTTTTAAAGCTCTGTCTACGGTCTTACGTGATAGATTAGTCATAAGGCATAGATTCTGAATTGTCGAAAAGAATCCATCCTTAAAGGTTGAGAGAAACATCAGCACTAAGCGGGCATTTGCCGTGGCACTGACAAAAAAGAAGTCTTCCGGTATATATGTTGGCGTTGAATTACTCAGAGTGCTCATTCTTGATCCTTATGTAATGTTTATTTTTCTTCTAATTGCTTCCAGCACATTAAATCAGGCTTAACAATCTGAAGGTATGCAATTCTGCCTCCTGGAACTCCATTCTTTTTCCAGTCAATAACAGAAGGAACCTTCATATCTAAAAGTTTTGCTACAGCGGATAAACCACCCAACTCAGTAATAAGGATTTGAGCGAATTCCTTAGTTGAGTTCTTTAGTTTTCCTTTTGTTTCAATAAGTTGCTTAATATAAGGGTTCATTAAAGGTTCTCCTTTACATTTTTATATATAGTATAGGTAAACCTTGTATATTTTTGCAAGGCTCTTCTAAATTAATATTTGATAGGATCACCTAACAAAAAGAAAGAGGAGAATAACTATGGCTGGGATGGAATTACTTTCTGATCGCATTAAGTGGCTATATTCAAATAGGAATATGTCACAGTCAAAACTAGCTAGAGCTGCAGGTGTAAAAGCTCCATCTGTAAAAGACTGGGAGGAGGGAAATACTAGAGGTCTTAGAGCTGACGTAGCTTTGAATATAGCTAAAAAATTAAATGTAAATATTGACTGGTTAATCACAGGTAATGGCTCTCCGGAAACTGCACCTACTGTAATCGATAAGAACAGTGAGGAGTATGTACATGTCTATTTAAGCAGGGTTGTATTTCAAGCTGGCTATGGAGCAGAACCAACCATCGAAGAGGAGACATCTGGAGAACTGATTCGATTAAGACGAACCTTCTTTGATGCTCATCATCTGAATGCTGCAAGGTGTACATGCTTCCCAGTGGAAGGCGAAAGTATGCAACCTCTTATATATGAGGGAGAATATGTAATTGTTGATACCACTCAGAATGATCTCCGCTACATAAAGGATGGAAAGATCTACGCAATCAGCGTGGAAGGTCTGCCACGAATCAAAAGATTATTCCGGAAGATGGACGGCAGTCTGATTATCCGTAGTGAGAATAAGAACTTTGGAGAGGATGTTATCAGAGGAGAACAGCTTAATACTATCAAGCTGATAGGACGTGTAGTTGCTCGTATTGGAGCTAAGCCTTTTGAGTAATCATCCAATAAGCTCCAGAAGTGAGGCTTAAAAACTGCTAAGCTCCAAAATCTGTATTTTTTGGAGCTTAATTTTGTAAGAACAAAACAAGAAAAAAAAACAAATAGGTGTGTATATGAATTTCAAAACATTAAAAATTAGAGTGTTTGATTTAGATTCAGTAAATAAAAATCTGACAGAAAGTGAGTTTGATCTTTTAAAGGTGATTGATTTTCTACTTACCCTAAAACCGTTTTAAGTATATACGCGCTCACACTTAAGCCCTGCTCTTTAGCAAGCTCTACAAGTTTATCATTCTGAGCTTTAGTACACATCACTATAATACGGTGATCTTTTTTTAAGGCAGGATCAATAGTTGATCCCACCTTACGACCAGAACCTACTCTTTTACCGCCCCAGTTTCTGTTTTCTTCATTAGTCATTAGAAGAATTTCTCCATCAGTCTGCATCCAACGTCAATGATGTCCAGGAATAAAATTGCAATTACTATCCATTCCAGTCTCTGTAATCTTTTCATATTGCTAATCCTCCAAAATAGCTTATACTTTAGATGCCCTTAGCCTCCAACTAAGGGCTGATGTTTTAGTTAAATATCAGGTCAAAGATTCGAAATATTGTGTCAATGATTAGAGCCGTTAGTGCAATTATTTCGGTCTTTGACCACCTACGCTTGCGTTCTTGCTTGCGTTTCTTCTGCTTGGGTTTCATATTTTCCTCCTTAACCCTTTCTACATTTTAATTATAGTTTATCTTGATTAAAATTGCACGTAATAATCAAGATAATATAATCAACATGTGATCTATATCTCTCATATATTTCCTAATAAAATCCCCGTTTTTATAAACATGCCTAAAAGATTAATGTGATCTTCTTAAATTTTTTAGGTTATCCTATTGCATTTAGCTAAGGTTTACCTATAATACACATTAAAGGTTAAACTTAAAAAAGTTAGGATTACCATATAAAGTTTAAGAGGTGTATATGACTCTCTCACTCTCAATCAAAGTTCCAGACGCTCAGACAGACGAGCTGGTAACTAAATATTCAGCTATAAAGGACTTCTCCTATAAGGTAGAGCGCGCTCGTGCTGTGGCTCGTGAGTTCTTTAATACAGATAAGCTTGAACTTAATGCTGATAAGGTTAAGCAGCAGAATGATCTGCAGTCTGATTTCAATACTCAGTTCTCTCTGCTGGAATCATTACTCAAAGAAAAGCTTATTGCCAAGCTTGAAAAGGAGCTTGAATCTCCATCCTCTACCGTAAGCAAAGAGGATCAAAAAGAAGAAAGCGTTCAGGCTGAAGATAAAGCTGCAAAAGACGAGACAACAGAACCTGCAGAAACAGCCGAGGAAGAAGCTAAGACCGCTCCTGCAGAGAATGTTAATGACGATAAGGTTGAGCTGGTTACAGATTCCCCAAATAACACTAACGTAGAAAAACTACAGCAAGCAAAAGCTACTTCTGAGGAGAAATCTGAGGAAGTAGCACCTTCTGAGAAAAAGGAATCTGCAGAAAAAACTGTAGAACAGACTATAAAGGACTGGGAAGATTCTAAGAAAACCAAGTCTTCTGACAAGAAAGACGAGTCTGCCCCTATTCCGGAAAGAGTAAATCTGTATGCCAAGAATCTGCTGAATATCGCTGAGCAGAGAAGCGTAACTCTATTAAGAGAACTCAGTCAGAATCCAAGAAAGTTCATGTGCAACTCTAAACTGCTTGATCTAAATGAACAGGTTTTTCATGATGCGGCTTGTGCAAGATATTACCAGTTAATGGCTGATCCTAAATGCAATCCATCTGTAACAGATAGACAGATTATGTCATGGGCTGTT
Source organism: uncultured Succinivibrio sp. (assembly GCF_902756765.1). NCBI lineage: Bacteria > Pseudomonadati > Pseudomonadota > Gammaproteobacteria > Aeromonadales > Succinivibrionaceae > Succinivibrio > uncultured Succinivibrio sp. The sequence goes on from NZ_CACVSS010000032.1 coordinate 17,292, forward strand.
GGTCCTCTTGGATATAACGGCTGTGCTCCTCTGCTGTCTCCTGTAGTACATAAACTATCCAATAACTACGCTGTTGAAGCTTTCCGTGATGCTCTGATTGCCTTTGACAAGTGCAGACAGAGTATGACTGATGAGAAATACCAGGATATCCGTAAGGCTGTTAAGAAATACGGCGACAAGATCACTTCTCAGGACGGCATTATCATTCTTTCTTTCATCAATGAGGAAATGGCAAGGCGTTTTCCAGATATGGCCAAGGCTAAAAACTCAGAAGATAAATCTTCAGCACAGCAGAACAGCAAGAACTCAACCACTGAAGCTAAACCAGTAACAGAAGTGGCAGAAACTACTGCAGCAGAAGATGAAAACTTCAATCCTGAAGACTTACCCTTTTAAGACTGAGGATACAGCCATGAAACAGATATTAGACGATATTTTGAGCGCGCTCTTCATAATCGTGTTCTCAGCGGTGCTGATGTACTGGGAGTGGCTGCCGGATATTTTAGATAGTTTTCTAATTTACATAAATTACTAAGCTGAACACCAAGAATGAGAAAAGACATTGAAAAACATATTGCCTACTTGGTATGGGCGGCGCTTATAGCCATGTTCTATCTGGTCGGCATAGAAATTTTAATAAAGTATTTTTAATAAAAATAACAGGACAGATCATGAAAACACTGAATGAATTAAACACCAAGCTCTTTCAAACTCTTGAGCGTATTACAGATGAAGAGATTGACGGTGAAGCTCTGGATAAGGAACTCAAAAGAGCCAAGGCTGTGGTTGATGTTTCTTCTGTAATCATCAACAACGCTCAGACTGTACTTGATGCCATGAAGATGATGGACGTATCAGGTAGAAACAATGCCGATATGCCTGAAATGCTGAACTGTAAATAACGACCGTGAGCGCGAATTATGGAAGTTAGCAAATATGTTTTCAAATATTCCCCTGACATGATTGAGTTTCTCAAAAGAGAATGTGTCGGCAGGAGTAACAGTGAGCTTGCAAGAATGTTCACTGAACACTTTGGGATTGAAAAGACAGCACATCAGATTTCTTCTGTAAAGAAACGTTACAACTTAAAGAGCGGACTTGATGGCCGTTTCAAGAGCGGTCATGCGCCTACAAACAAAGGAAGAAAGGTATCAGCACAGACATACGAAAAGATGAAGAACTCTAATACCTGGTACTCCAAGGGCAATCAGCCTTATAACACCTTACCGCTTAATACTGTGAAGAAAGATCAGCTTAACGGCTACTGGTACCACAAGTACAACATGCACGGTAAAACAAAAAGAGGCCGCTGGATCCTGCTGCACCATGAGATTTGGATTAAAGCTCATGGGCCAATTCCACAAGGGTACGTTGTGATCTTCCTTGATGGAAATAAAGACAATCTTGCACTGGATAACCTTGCCATGATTAAGAGATCAACCAATGCAAGACTTAATCAGATGCATCTGAGATTCAACGACAGGGATACCACAAGAACGGCTATCACCCATGCACAGCTGAAAGAGGCGATATTCAATATCGAGCATAACCGCAAAGAAAGACCTAAAAGCAAGAAGATTACTGAGGCAGAGGGGATAACTCAAAACGTTACCCCACAGAAAAACAATAAAGCTCAGAATGCATAAAGAACTAAGGATTAAGAATGATTCTTCCAAAGAATACCCCTTATGAGGAGTTTATAGAAACAAACATAAAGATCTATCAGCGTGAATATGGGCTTGATAGCACACTGGCAAAAGAATGTGCACAGATTGAATGGGACATCAGAGAGGAAGTTAAGCACACCAGACTCAAAGACATACAGAAGGCTTTTCTGAACCCTACTCCTGGCTTCGGTACCCGTCCGATTCATATAACCAGCCTGGTTGAAAAGGCCCCTGTTCCTACTGCAGAAGATCATCACAGGAATGCTGTTAAGAGAGCGCATGAGGAAATAGCTCGCAGGGCCCGTCTGAAAAAACAGGAAAAAACAGAGCGTGAAAGAGCTCTTGCCAAAGCGCAGTCTGATGCGGTTCGTCAGCAGTCAGAAAAAATCGCAAATGTTGTCCACGCTGATAATACAGGGAAGTCAGAGCATAAGAAAGCAGCATCCTCCGGAAGAATCGGCACCATTAACAGAGATCTTTTTGAGAAGTACAAAACAAGACGTGTACTTAAGGTCAGTGAAGTGAATCTCATGCTGGGTTTTAATCCTGATTCACGGAAGCCTGATGATTTTCCACGTGCTTTCAAATACGCAAAAGAGCTGGTCTATACCACCTATAAGGTTTATGACTGGATAAGAGCCAATAAAGACAGGCTCTACTGTATGCATAGGCTTAATCTTAACTGAATACTTACTGATAGAAACAAGAACCATTGAACACGGATAGGTAATAAAAATGACTGACGCACCCGAGGCACTAAATACCTATGAGTTAATTACCAGAACAACAGTAATGAAAATGCTGAATTTCACATCCCCTAACGGATTCAAGAAATTCATCAACAATACTCCTGATTTTCCTCTGCCATTTCCCCATAAGAGAGGCGGAAGAGTTTACTACTTCAAGATTCAGATCTTGCAGTGGCTGAAGGAAACAGAAGAAAGACTCCGAGAGGAAGCAAGAATACAGTCTGCTGCCAAGATACAGGCACTCGAAGAAGAAAGACTTATGAAACTGCAGGCCAGACAGAATGAAAAGGAACAGCAGCAGCGGGCCTTTAAGGAAGCTATGCGAAATGCTGAGCTGGCAGCAATCAAATTCAGAGAGAAAAGCAACATTTAAGCATCGATTCATAGATGTGTTCATGAGTTTGGTAGGGCGCTCCCTGCCCTACCCTTTTTGAACTGCAGTTCAGTTACATACTGGTTACATACCAGTTACATACCGGTTACACACAAAAGATTTTACGGATTAAATTACGGATTAAATTACGGATTAAATAAAGAGGAACACAAAATGGAAGAGGATATCATCAACCACCCAAGTCACTATGAATGTGAAAGTGTAGAAGTCAGCTACCGTGTAGAACCAATAGAGCTGTGCGAAATGTGCGGTTTTCTGTTAGGAAACGCGCTCAAGTATCTTTTCAGGTACCAGCACAAGGGTAAGCCTCTGGAGGATTTGAAGAAAGCTCAATACTTCCTCAAACGAATTAAAACCAACTATATGCATGCAAATACTTACGGCTGGTATGACAACGATAAGACTGCAATGGCTTTTCAGAGTAAGGAATTCTTTAAGTATTGTGATCTTACAGAAGGTTCTGCTGCTGTCCACCTTGGTCTGCTCAGATTTGTGAATGAAAAGATTGATGAACTGGAAGCTCAGTCTGTGGAGATGGGTAAATGATAGGAATGGAGATCGTATTTATAGTCTTTCTGGCTTTTATCGGTGTAAGTGTTGCAATCGGTGCTTATATGCTGAATGAAGTTATTCAAGATCTCAGAGAATTAAAACTGATGCTGGAAGAGAGATCATGATTACCAAAGATCTAAATCCTGTCTATCAGGTCAGATTTCCTTTCTATCCTCTTAATTTCAGAGAAGTTAACCGAGGCCCGGAAAGACTTAACCGCAAGGCAGGAAAGACCGGCTTAACCTTCCGACAGATTAAAGAACAGTGGAGAAGTGATGCGGTAACCATAGCGCAGGAACATAAATCTGCTGACAGGAGTTATCCGCTTAATAAGGATTTGAAGGCTGTAATCAGAATAAATCCTCGCTGGGTTATCGATTTTAACAACGCCAGTATTGTGCATTATCTGAAATACCCACTTGATGCGCTTACAAAAGCACAGGTCTATGAGGATGACAGTCAGATTAAAAGCTTTGAATGCATCATCGATTACGGTACAGGAGCTCCTGTGGAGATTACATTATGGAATATCTAGTGTTTAGAGAGCATGTCGATATGCTTCCAATAAGTCAGAATACCTTAACCTCCGGAAGTAAAAGAAAAGAGATCTTGGTTTATACCTCTCCTCTGACTGCTGGGGAACATTACAAAAAGCTTAAGGCAAAGCTGGCTGGTGTTTTTGGCAGAGCTCTGATTGCTGCAGGTGAGGCTCTGAAACAGCAAAAATGCGCCTGTCTGATTTTTACACTTGCTCTTCCTAATCAGATTGGGAACTCAAATAAAGGTAAGACCTTTGATTTAGACAATTTCGCATATCCAATCTTTGAGAGTGCAAAACACACGAAACTTATGGATAAGATGCAGGTTTTCAGAGTATCAAAGAGTAAGGCTATAGAACAGAACGGCTTTGATGTAATCGTGACCAGATATTACTAAGGGATCAAATCTTGACTAAAGCTATTACAGATCATCTTGGCAATGAGTTTAAGGGGGTACGTGCGATGTATCTCCACTACGGCCTGAACGAAAGTATTTACTACCAGCGTAAAAGACAGGGACAGTCTCTGGAGAAGATCTTAACTACTCCAGTAAGACTTCAGAAGAACAGCTGTCTTGATGATACGCTGGTTTACAAAAGACACCAGATATCAAAGAAAAAATATGAGAAAAAAGCTATCAGACTTAAATCCGAGGTTTCTTATAAAACAGAACACGGAAAAGTAACTGTTAGAGAATACTGGAGAGGTTAAGAATGAAAAGAGACTGGAACGAAAAAATAATACCTGTGGAGGTAGAACCTGCAGTGAATTACTGGAATTGCCACACAAGTAGGCTTTTACCTAAACCTAACGAAATATGGAAGCATTTTAAAGGTAACAACTACCTGATTATTTGTTTAGGACATCACTCAGAAACAAAAGAAGCAATGGTGGTATATCAGAAAATTGAATTTATAGATGAACCTTATGCCGTTCTTGCAGAGCCATGTATCAGACCATTGGATATGTTCATGTCAGAAGTTGACCATGAGAAATATCCTGATGTTAAGCAGAAATACAGATTTGAAAAGGTGGAAGAATGAAATTACAGCATATATCAGAAACACATAACATTAGAGCTTCATTAAATGCAGTAGTGAAAACTCTGATGTTGCAATCAAAATATAAATATAAGAAATTCTATTTAGTTTTTCAGGATGTTGAAGAGAAGAAACTTGTTGAGAAAACTATTCCATTAGATTTAGAACTATTCTTACGTTGGGAAGATATGCCAGTTCTTAATTATAAAATTACACCCATATCTGATACTGCAACAATAT
>NZ_CACVSS010000033.1:0-22331 GCF_902756765.1 uncultured Succinivibrio sp.
TCTCGAAAGGAGGTGTACCGATGTTAAGCAGAATTTTTATAAATGAGGTATACCGAGGTTAGCCCGAATTTCTATACCGATGTGAACCGAATTTTGCGCATGTATAGTAAAACCTGGAAAGAAAGAAATTCAATCTGAAGTCGTCCTACCTGAGATAGTTGCATGAAGTTGCTTAGAACTTTTTTTTATTGAAAGGGATGGGAGATCCCTATTTGAAAACTGTTATTCTTCTCACTTCAGGAGACCCGTCAAATACCGCAGCAATCTGAAGCAGTTCCCGATCACCAAGGTTTTCAGCTCCGTATTCTCTTTTCCTGATCTGATCTTCTGCTTTTTTCAAAAGAGCCTCGGCATCCTTTCCATCTTTTGAGAATTTTAACTCAATTATGACTCTGCGTTTTTTAAAGTTCACCAGAAGATCACTGCTGCCTTTGAAGTTATGCTGTTCGGATCTGACATCATGACCTTTACCTATCAGATACAACTGTATTAAAGCTCTTAATGTAGACTCATTGTTTACCGGATATTTGTCATAAGGAATAGTGGCAAGAACTGTATTAAATAGGGAGATTATGTCCTTTACTGATCCTTTTTCTAAAACGTACTGTCGTTCTGAATTATAGGGAGACACATTATTTTTGAAAACTCTAATCCCAAGTAGAGAAAATAAGGCGGTTTTAACCTCTCTATTAGCTGCACCTATAACTACATCTGTGTATCGGTCAATAGGTGACTTAAGTGTGAGATATCCTGTCTGGCACATTAGTACATTTTCATTCATGTCCGGCAGAGAAGTGGGATTCATAAAATCATCATAATTGATATTAATTTCAGATGTCTGGAATTTATTTATATCAATTTCATGAGATTCCATGTAGTTATTTAGAATAGAAGGAATACCTCCAGCCTCATACCAGTAGTCACCGAAAACAACACGCTTTTTTTGAGATATAGACTGAAGAAAAGAGTTTACCGAGTAGGTTGAAAAAACTTTATTCTCATAGAACTCATCAAAACAGTAGCTGTCGTAATGTTCAGCCATCCTGTCGAGGAATTCCTCAATATCAATATCAGTCACAGATTCTGTATTTATATGCTTCTCATAGCTTATACCCAGCTTTAGATAATCAATATAGAATCTCTTTATCTCTTCCCTTGTAAATCCAATCATCTGTGAGAAAGCGTGATCATAGCTTAAATCTTTAATATCAGAACCAACTGAGAATATTGAAACATCCTTTAATCTGGTGACTCCGGTTAATGCCATGAATTTTATCTGTTTCTTTCCCTTTAGCGCTCCATATAATTCTCTGAGAAAAGTTCTGAATTCCTCATATCGCTCTTTGTTATTGATATTTGCTGAAAGCTGACAGTCATATTCATCAATCAGTAGAACAAGCTGCATTCCTTCAGGCATAACCGTAAATATGTTCCTTATAAGGTTGTTTGGTTCGCTATCATCTGTGTAATCATAGAGACCATTCATTCTTGCAAAATCACGAATGGGCTGACACATGCTGGATTTAAAGGCATTTAAATCACATGTTGAATATTCAAGAAAATTCAGATGAAGAACAGGGTAGGTTTTTTGCGTCCATTTGTCATAAATCCATGTCCCTTTAAAATAAGGCTCAACTCCCTTTTCAAAAAGAGTTCCGATTGTATTTAGAGTCAGAGATTTACCAAAACGGCGAGGACGGGAGAAGAAAACCCTTTTATAGGTCTTAATAAGATTATGGATATATTCTGTCTTATCTACATATATAAAATTACTATCAATAAAATCTTCAATATTTTCTGATTGAGCAATTTCTTGCATTCTTATTCTCCTGTTTCCCTCTGGGATTATAACATACGTGTATTTTCAGTATGCGGAATACCTTCGTATAGCAGTGACATTTAAGAATAATAGATTCAGGAATGTGTCCTATGTATCATTGCATCTGAAAACAGTTCATTCCAAGCATTACTTTTTTTATCTGAAATATCGTAAATTAGTTAAGTTCATTGATAAATACTATGGTCTCTACAAAGAATACTTTTTTGTTTTTCTTCTCAATAAAATTACACTTCTGCCGTAAACATATATATAAGGGCGGAGCAGGGAATATAGTCGTGTTAACTTCCAATATTAGAAATCAGTATCTTGTAGATGAAATGCAGCTGGGTGAGCGTCTTAACAAGGACGTTCATGCAGGTAATCATGCTGATTTTTCTTTAATGCTGGCTATGCTTTCCCATGATCTGACCGATCATCCTTTATACAATCCTATAGTTACTGAAGAAAAAGAAGTAAATCTAAGAAAGAAGTTTCATCTTCTGCCTGAACAGAAAAAATATGCTCAGAGTGAGGATTTTGTCAGAGCTCAGTTCCTGACCGAGGCTTTTTCTTCAGAAGGTATATCTCAGGTCTTCTTAGCTCAATGTATCAGACAGGAACCTCTAACTCCTTTCCAGAGAGAGTTATCTCCTGAGGTATTCGGAGAACTCCCTCCTTTAAAACAGGAGAAACTCAGAAAGGAATATGAAGGCAAGGCTCTGGCTTATGAGGAGATCCATGAGACAGGAGACGGCTTTGATGTGCTTGATGAAATTCAGTCCAGCCGTATTCAGCTGCAGATTAGCGCTATTGCTTAACACCTCATTTTTTACCTTCAAAATACACTTCTGCTAAGAAAATGCTCTTTTGAAAAAATTTTTTTACATCTTACTTACTGAAATTGCACAATTTTGTAAATAAATTGCCTAATACCTTCATTTTATGTCATAAACTTATAGTATAATATGCAAAATTTTTTTTGACGATAAGTCATCGAGGTTATTACATGGCTGTTTTTGAAGAAGCTTTAAAATATTTTCCAAGCATTTCCGACGGTATTACTTACTGTCCTGTAAAAGGAGTGCATTATTTTAAAGAGTCTTTCTCTAAAGATGCAGAACCAAGTGTATATCCTGCAGGTTTATGCATCATGTTCAGTGGTTCTAAGATCCTGACTATGGATGATATATGCTTCAAATATACCGGCGGTGAGTATGTAGTCTGCTCTATGACCATGCCCCTGAACTGTGAAATATGTGCAAATAAGGATGAACCTGTTAAAGGAATTTTCATTGGTTTCACAATCAATGAAATCCGTGAGCTTGTTGAAGAGATGGGCCTTATGGATTCATTCCAGAAAAATGATCTTAAAGTAGTACCTCATCCTTTTGGCCCTTCTGTTATGTCTGACTCATTCAGAAGCTCAATTATCAGATTTTTACAGTGCCTGACCAATGAACAGGATGCCCGAATTTTAGGTGATACCCTTAAGAGAGAGGTTCTTTATAGAGCAATGACAGGAGAACAGTCAGAACTTCTGTATAAGATTGCTCTTAATTCCGGACCTTTGGCTCTGGTATCAAATATCATTGGAATTATTCAGAATAATTATAACAAGGATTTGGATATCAATAAGCTTGCAGAGGATGCTCATCTGAGTGTTTCTTCTTTTTACCGTATCTTCAGACAGATTACTTCTGATACTCCAATCCAGTATATCAAGAAGCTACGTCTGAATAGGGCAAAAGATCTGATTATTACCAAAAATGTTAAAGCTTATGTTGCTGCTTTTGAAGTTGGCTATGAGAGTGTCTCTCAGTTCAGCAGAGAATTTAAACGCTATTTTGGTGTAACTCCTGCAGCTTTTAAGGTTAACTAGGAATAACTGAATGTTTCAATTCTGTTTTCATTTCTTTTTTTGAGAGCTTGATCATTTAAGATTAAGCTCTTTTTATGTCCTTTTCATAATTTCAAACTTAACATATTCCCTCGCATATAACATGGCAGTTATTTGTTGTAAAATGAAATATAGAGAGTTGAAGTTATTATAGAGATAAAAGGATAATGGTAGATATTACAAAACTTCCGAAAGCAAAAAGTGGCTTTGAAGAATTACGTTTATCAAATCAGATTTACGTTGATCATACTGATTTGATTTATGAATTTGCATATCTTGAGGGGCCTAATTTTCTTTCAAGACCACGTCGTTTCGGTAAATCTCTCCTTATATCAACTCTTGAATCTTTATTTTCTCATGGAACCAAGTTCTTTAAAGGCCTAAAGATAGAAAATCTATGGGAAGAAAGAGAAAAAGGAAAGACTTATAAGGTTATTCACCTTGACTTTTCTTCTTTTGCTTTCACAAATCCTATTGATTTTGATGCAAAAATTTACGATATTCTAGATAAGTTTGCTAATAATTTAAAGATTACACGAACGAAGAATTCGGGTACCTATAAATCAGATTCATTGTTAACAGATATTATTTCAAGTTCACCTAGTGAATTTGTTCTTCTAATTGATGAATACGATTATCCTTTAACTCATTCTCTTGATGATGAGAAAATATTTAATGAATACAGAGTTTTTCTTCAGGGATTCTTTGGAACAATTAAATCTCTGACTGGAAAGATGAGATTTATCTTTATTACAGGTGTCGGTCGTTTTGCAAAAACATCTGTATTCTCTCAGCTTAATAATCTACGAGATTTAGGACTGGAATCCAAATTTGCACCGCTTTTAGGGTATACCGAACCTGATATTCATCAGTATTTTGATGAATATGTTGATAATGCTGCTAATATTCTTAAGCTCTCAAAAGAAGAATGCTATGCACAGATAAAGTCTCATTACGATGGTTACAGATTTCATGTAAATAACGATACTCTGCTACATAATCCATGGTCGGTCCTGAATTTTCTTGCCTTTCCTGATGACGGCTTTAAAAACTTCTGGTATGAAACTGGGGGAGCTTATCCGACTCTAATTTCAAAATATATAAAGAGTATTCAGAATACACCATTAACACAGATTCAGAAAGTAAAAATCGGAGATGAAGAATTATCTGCTTTCTATGATTTCTTTGATGTGCCTACAGTAAGTCTTTTGTATCAGACAGGTTATCTCACAGTAAGAACAGAAGAGAATGATTTAGGTGGAGAGAGCTTATTTTTAGTTCCACCAAATCTTGAGGTAAAGTCTGCCTTAACAAAACTTTACTACGTAAAAATTAGAAAAAATGCTGTTGAGAGTAACGTTATTAAGGATTTTTCGACTGCACTTGTAAATAACTTTGAATCTCACAATTTTGAGAGAATGATAAAAACCTTCTCTGCAGCTCTTAATACCTTTGGGTACGATGATAAAGAAGCTTTTAATTCAGAACATTATTGTAGAGATATCATTTATTTTACTTTGACCTTATCTGGAATAAATGCACAAAGAGAAGTTATCAGTTCAAACGGCAGAGCTGATTTGGTCGTGGAGCTTCCTGAATCGAGATATATTTTTGAGTTTAAACTAGCTAAAGAAAAAAAATTTGAGGAAAAACTCTTAGAAGAGGCGATTGAACAAACTAAAGACAAACGCTATGGTGAAATCCTTCCACTAAAAACACTTACTAGAATTGCAGTGGTTATAAGTGCAAATGATAAGAATGTTGCCTTGTGGAATGTTTGTGAATAGTAGGAACCTAAATGTAGAGTGTAGGAAGTTCGAGTTTGATCTTCAGAACTAACTTCGACTCTGTGTTGTCTTTTATACAGCAGAAAAAAAAGGGAGATTACACAATCTCCCTTCTTTATATAAACTGTTAACAGTGAAACTGTCTATTAGTTCATTGCCTTAATCTTAGCTGCTAACTTGCTCTTATGACGAGCAGCCTTATTCTTGTGAATAAGACCCTTGCCTGCAGCACGGTCTAGAACTGGCTCAGCTAATGCGAATGCAGCCTTAGCCTCGTCCTTGTTACCAGCCATAACAGCCTTAAGTACGTTCTTTACTAAAGTGCGCATCTTAGAACGTGCAGCAACATTGTGCTGACGTGCCTTCTCAGAAATTATAACGCGCTTCTTTGCAGATTTAATATTTGGCACAGATAGCTCCTGAAATCTTAAAAAATTACCACCGTATACTATATAGTGGTGAATAATCGCAGTATTCTATCAATTTTTTTTTCAAATTTAAAGTAGAACACCAAAAATTGTGCCATATTCTACAACACTTTTGGGTATCTGATCCAACTTATATATGCGCAATTTTCTAACTAGATGAAAATCAATATATTTTTGTAACCATGAAAAAACCGTGATGTATGCTTAGTTTTAAGATATAATTAATAATTCAAATAGTATTTACTACATTTACATAATAATTACAATTAACGGTTTTTTTGATGCATCTTATCCGCTGTCTTTCTGATTTTAAGGGTACTCCTAATGGTGTAGCCATTGCGATTGGAAATTTTGACGGTTTTCATAAAGGGCATCAGGCTGTAATTGAGTGTATGAAAGAAAAGGCACGAAGATTAAATCTTGTGCCTGCTGTAATGATTTTTGAGCCGCAGCCTCTGGAGTATTTTTCCAAAGACAAATCTCCGGCCAGAATCTATTCCTTAAGAGATAAACTTCTTGCACTCAGATCTGCAGGTGTAGAACTTGTTTTTTGTATGAAATTCAATGCTGATTTTGCTGCAATGAGCGCCCATGATTATGTTGTTGAGCTTCTGGGTAAAAAGCTTGGAGTCAAAAGCGTAACCGTAGGTACTCTGTTCAGTTTCGGACAGGGTGGAAAATCCACAATTGAGGATTTGAAAAAAATCGGATCATCAATTGGAATGGAAGCAAGTGCAATAGACGGTGTGGACCTGGATGGGGAACGCATTTCAAGTACTAAAATCAGAGAGTATTTGTTTAAAGGTCAGCTGGATCACGCTAAAGAAGCTCTTGGCAGATATTATTCTATGTCAGGAATTGTAGTTCACGGGAATCAGATTGGCAGAAATCTTGGTTTTCCAACTGCAAACATGAATGTAAATCGCAGAATAAGTCCTCTTAGAGGAGTTTATGCTGTAAAAGTTTCAACCAGATTTGGTCTGAAAAACGGAATGGCAAATGTTGGGGTAAGACCGACAGTTGTCAGAAATCAGAGTAAGGCAATTCTGGAAGTCAATATCTTTGATTTGAATAAAGATCTGTATGGTCAGAGTATCAGGGTCTTTTTTATAGAAAAAATCAGAGATGAAATGAAATTTAATGATATTGAGACACTCAGAGAGCAGCTCGCAAAGGATAGGCTTTCAGCTCTCGAAGTGCTTAATAGTCGAGATATTAACGAATTTTAATTATTGTTTTTGGTAGACAGGAAAATGGCTGATTATAAAAATACTTTAAACCTTCCAAATACAGACTTTCCTATGCGTGGCAATCTTTCTCAGAGAGAGCCTGGTATGCTTGCAGACTGGGAAAAGCGTTGTCTTTATAAGAAAATCCGTACAGCACGCGCTGGAGCCAACATGTTTATTCTTCATGACGGCCCTCCATATGCAAACGGCAATATTCACATCGGACACTCTATTAATAAGGTTTTAAAGGATATTATTATCAAGTCAAAGACCTTGTCTGGTTTTGACTCACCTTATATCCCTGGATGGGACTGCCATGGTCTGCCAATTGAAGTTAAGGTTGAGAGTCTTATTGGCAAGCCTGGAGCAAAGGTTGATGCTGCTACCTTCAGAAAAGAGTGCAGAAAATATGCCGCCAGCCAGGTTGAAGGTCAGAAAAAGGATTTCAAGCGTCTTGGTGTGTTAGGTGACTGGGATAACCCATACCTGACTATGAATTATAAGACAGAGGCTGATACCTTAAGAGCTTTGGGTAAAGTTATTGCCAACGGCCATTTTGTAAGAGGTCTGAAGCCTGTTTACTGGTGTATGGACTGTCAGTCTGCTCTTGCTGAAGCTGAGGTTGAATACGCTGATGTTAAGTCAGACTCAATTTATGTTCGTTTTGCCTCAACTGATGATGAAAAGATTCTGAATACCTTCAATGCTCAGGGTAAAGGTCAGGGACCAATTTCATGTGTAATCTGGACAACCACTCCATGGACACTTCCTGCCAACAGAGCAATCTGTCTGAACGAACAGCTTAAGTACAGTCTTGTTCAGGTTGAAACAGACCGTGGTGCAGAGCGTTTTATTATGGCTTCAGATCTGATTGAAACCGTAATGAGCAGCTGTGGTATTGAAAAGTTTGAAAAGCTTGGTGATGAGGTTTCAGGAAAAGCTTTAGAGCTTATGAAGTTCAAGCATCCATTCCTGAATCTTGAATCTACTGTGATTTTAGGTGCTCATGTAACTTTAGAGGCAGGTACCGGATGTGTTCATACTGCTGGTGGTCACGGTCTCGACGACTACAATGTAAGTACCAAATACGGTATCGAAATCTACAATCCTGTTGGCCCAGACGGCTGCTTTAAAGAGGATGTTGAGTTCTTTGCCGGTTTAAATGTTTTAAAGGCAAATCCTAAGGTAATAGAGGTTCTAAAAGAAAAAGGCGCTTTGGTAAAGGCAATTTCTATTACCCACAGTTATCCACACTGCTGGCGTCATAAGACTCCTGTTATCTTCCGTGCAACTCCTCAGTGGTTTATCTCTATGGATGGTAAGGGACTTAGAACCAGAGCTCTTGAGGAAATTGCAAAAACCAAGTGGATCCCTGCATGGGGACAGAACCGTATTGAAGCAATGGTTAAACAGCGTACTGACTGGTGTATTTCCCGTCAGAGAACCTGGGGTATGCCATGTGCAGTTCTAATCAATAACGAAACCAACGAAATTCATCCTGATACTCCTGCAATTATTGAAAAGGTTGCAAAAGCAGTTGAGAAGGATGGTATTCAGGCATGGTGGGATCTTAAGGTTGAAGACCTGATTGGTCCTGAAGAGGCAAAGCTATATCACAAGGATCCAAATACTCTTGATGTATGGTTTGACTCTGGTTCAACTCAGTTCAGTGTTGTTGACCAGCGTGAAGAGTTTAAGGGACATTGTGCTGACTTGTATTTAGAAGGCTCAGATCAGCATCGTGGCTGGTTCATGTCATCACTGATGCTTTCTGTTGCAACAAAGGATAAGGCTCCATACAAGGAGGTTCTAACCCACGGCTTTACTGTTGACGGTCAGGGCAGAAAGATGTCCAAGTCACTGGGTAATGTAATTGCTCCTCAGGAAGTAATTGATAAGCTTGGTGCCGATGTTCTTCGTCTGTGGATCGCTTCAAATGACTATACTGGCGATATGGCTGTTTCTCATGAGATCTTTAAGAGATCTTCTGATGCATACCGTCGTGTAAGAAACACTATTCGTTTCTTACTTGCTAATCTGAATGGTTTCAATCCTGAAACCGACATGGTTCCATTCAGCTCTATGGTTGAACTTGATAAGTGGGCGGTATCTCTTGCTTCAAAGACTCAGAAAGAAGTTGTTGCCTGCTATGATGAGTACGATTTCCACAAAGTTGTTCAGATTCTTATGAATTTCTGTTCAATCGAGCTAGGTTCATTCTATCTTGATATCATCAAGGACCGTCAGTATACAGCCAAGGCTGATAGTGCAGCTCGCCGTTCTTGTCAGTCCGCTTTATACCTGATTGCAGAGGCTCTGATCCGCTGGATTGCTCCAATTCTTTCCTTTACAGCTCAGGAAGCCTGGGAAGCAATGCCTGGTAAGAGAGATGAATTCGTATTCACCTCTACCTGGTTTGATAAGCTAGAAGAGCTTGATGAGTCTTCTGAGTTTAATTCAGAGTACTGGAAGAGAATGCTGACCTTCAGAAATGAAGCTAACAAGGCAATCGAAACAGCTAGAAACAACGGTGTAATCGGTGGTTCTCTTGAGGCTGATGTCAAGGTATTTGCAAAGGGGCAGTTATTTGAGGATCTTAAGAAGCTTGAAAATGAACTATGCTTCGTACTGATTACCTCTAAAGCTGTAATTACAGATGAGTCTGCTCCTGCTGAGGCCTTCAAGTCAGAGGTTATTGACTGTGCCTTTACTGTAACCAAGTCAACAGCCAAGAAGTGTGAGAGATGCTGGCATTATGAGGATGCTGTGGATGCTGATCCTGAGTATCCTGGTCTGTGCCCAAGATGTATTGAGAACATCAAGTCAAACGGTGAAGTAAGAAAATTTGCTTAAAATGACTTCTTTGTTTTCAAAAGAAAATGGAAGCAGGTTCCTTTTATGGAGCTTGCTTGTTATTGTTCTTGATCAGTTAACCAAATACTGGATCAGTTCAACTATTCCTGTTGATACAGTTGGCTATCAGGTTGCCTCTTTTTTCAGCATTGTTCATGTCTGGAATGAAGGGGCGGCATTTAGCTTTCTTGCCTCAATGGGAGGATGGCAGCGCTATTTCTTTATGGGAATAGCGGTTGTAATCTGTGCTGTACTCCTGTTCTGTCTTTTAAAAACATCTCGCGAAAAAAAATGGACCTGCCTTGCAATATCTCTTGTTATAGGCGGTGCATTGGGTAATCTTATTGATAGAATACTATGGTCTCACGTTATAGATTTTCTGCTGTTCTATATAAAAACTGATTCATTTTTCTATGCGTATCCGGCATTCAATGTAGCCGATATTGCTGTCTGCTGTGGCGCAGGCCTTCTGGTGATTATAGGATTTTTGGGAAAAGAAGATCCTATAAAAAAATAGGAGTCTTTTATGTCTTTTTCCGTCAAAATAGCTAAGTCCCGTGGCATGTGCGCTGGAGTTGAAAGAGCAATCCAAACAGTTAAGAATGCTATTCTAAAATTTCCAGATCAGGATATTTTCGTTCTCCATGAAGTTGTTCACAACAAGCATGTTGTGGACGACTTACGTTCAATCGGTGCTCATTTCGTTGATTCATTAGAAGAAGTTCCTGATAATTCTGTTCTTATTTTTTCTGCTCATGGTGTTGGGATCAGTACTTTTGAGGCTGCAAAAGCCAGGAAACTGACCATTATCGATGCTACCTGTCCGGTTGTCAGCGTTATTCACAAAAAAATGAACAAAGCCGGATTAAAAGGAATGGATGCAGTTGTTATCGGTCACAAGGGCCATCAGGAGGTTGTCGGCACCATCGGTCAGTATACAGGTGACCTGTCCAAGGTTCATGTCATCATAAAAGCTGATGATGTGGAATCTCTTGATATTGATGCTGAAAACTCTATGTTTGCCACTCAGACTACCTTAAGTATTGATGAGACCAGACTTACAGTTGAGGCCTTAAAGAGAAAGTATCCAAATATTCAGGGGCCTAGGGCAGATGATACCTGCAGAGCCACTCAGGTGAGGCAGAATGCGGTAAAGGAACTGGCTCGTGAATGCGAGCTGGTATTGATTGCCGGTTCAGCTAACTCTTCAAATTCAAACCGTTTAAAAGAAGTTGCCCTAAATGAGGGAGCTTTTGCCTATTTAATCGATGACAGTTCACAAATTGAAATTTCATGGTTTAATAATATTACGACAGTAGGCCTGAGTGCAGGTGCATCAGCTCCACAGTATGTAGTTGATGAAATTGTCGAGTATTTAAAACAAAATGGAGCTTCCTCCGTAGAAGAAGTAGGTAGTGATCTTAAAGAAAAAAGTTTTCCATTACCTCAGGAAGTCCAAATCTAAAGGCAAGATAAAACAAGATGTCGTTTTTTAGCGATTTATTTTTGTTTTGGGAGTTCAAATGAAAGATTCAACTTTGTGTATTCACGCTGGTTATACTCCAAAGAATGGTGAACCAAGCGCAATGCCGATTATTCAGAGTACAACCTTCAGATATGAGAGTACACAAGCAATTGCTGATCTGTTTGATTTAAAGAGTAACGGTTATTTCTATTCACGTCTGGCTAATCCTACCTGCGGTTTTGTTGAGGAGAGACTTGCCAAGCTTGAAGGTGGTGTTGGTGCTATGCTTACCTCATCTGGTCAGGCTGCAACCTTAACTGCTGTTCTTACTATTGCTAAGGCTGGTGATCACATTCTGTGTTCATCTACAGTTTATGGCGGAACCTTTAATCTGATGGCAGTTACCTTCAAGAGAATGGGTATTGATGTTACCTTCTTTGAACCTGAAGAAACCGATGAAGAGGTTGAAGCTAAGATCAGACCTCAGACAAAAGCTATTTTTGGTGAGACTCTGGCAAATCCTGCTCTTGCTGTATTTGATATTGAGCGTTACGCTGCTATAGCTCATAAGCATGAGATTCCACTGATTGTTGACAATACTTTTGCTACACCAATCCTGTGCAAGCCTTTTGATTTTGGTGCTGATATTGTTATTCATTCAACTACCAAATATCTTGATGGTCACGCAATTCAGGTAGGCGGAGCTGTGGTTGACAGTGGTAAATTTGATTGGGCAAAATCATCAAAATTCCCTGAGTTTACCACTCCTGATGAGTCTTATCATGGACTTATTTATACAGAGGCCTTTGGAAAGGCTGCGTTTATTGTTAAGGCTAGAGCCCAGATCATGCGTGATTTAGGTGTATGTCAGACAGCTCAGGCTGCTTTCTATATCAATCTTGGAATTGAAACTCTGCCATTACGTATACGTAAGCATTCAGAGAATGCCTTAAAGGTAGCAGAGTACCTGTCTAAGAATGACAAAATATCACGTGTTATCTATCCTGGACTAAAGTCAGATCCGTATTATGCATTAGGTCAGAAATATATGACTGACGGTTTGTGTTCAGGTGTAATGTCAATTGAACTTAAGGGCGGAAGAGAGGCAGGAGCAAAGTTTATTGATAATGTTAAGCTTGCATCTCCTGAGGTTCATGTTGCTGATATCAAGACCTGTTTGCTTCACCCAGCAACTGCAACTCATCGTCAGCTTTCTGATGAGCAGTTAAAGGAATGTGGTATTACTCCTGGCCTAGTAAGACTTTCTGTCGGTCTTGAAGATGTCGAGGATATCATTGCTGATATTCAGCAGGCATTAGACGAGATCTAGTCGATTTCAAGATAGGTGGAGGCTTTCTTGTCTCCACTCTTGATTATAAATTCTCCTGTTTTTATTCCTAAACCTGCAAGCTCATATATTCTTACATGTCCGATCGTTTCTCCATCACACTGAAGTGTTCTTCGTTTTGAAATATAGGCATCGGTTAGTTTTGCCCCGTTTATGGTGGCATGAATCGGTGTCCCAAATCCAAGCACATAGGTTTCAATGGATGTATTGTTAACCTTTCTTATGCCAACAGCCAGAACTTTTTCGACATTCCTGATTCTAAGCTTGTAGTATTTTGAGCATAGATAAGGATCGGTGTATGCGTAAGCTGAATCTGCAAACACGAATATCATTAAGAAAAATAATAGCTTTTTCATAAACATCTGTTAAAAACACATTCTATAGAGCTAAAAAAATCCTCACATACGTCAGTATAAAACATAGTGAGGATTTATCGGTTAATCTAAAAAGATTATTTCTTAAAGAGTCTCGATCTCGTGAAGCTGAGCAACAACTTTTTCAAGCTGTGTTTTGTTCAACTCTAACTGAGCTTTAGCACCTTCAATAATCTTAGCAGGAGCCTTAGAAACGAAAGCCTCATTTGAAAGCTTGCTCTCACCTGACTTGATGTTGGCTTCAAGCTTCTGGATCATACCTTTAAGACGCTTGATTTCCTCATCTTTGTTAATCAGATCCTTCATTGCAATCAGAATTTCAGCATTACCGATTGGTTTTGAGGTACAAGGCTGAATTTCATCATTAGCCTCTACAAACTTGATCATTTCAATGTTCGCAAGATTCTGCATAAAGATGAAATTATCTGAGGCGCACTTCTTTTCTGCATCACTGGCTCCTCGCATCATAGGAGCAAGAGTTACTGAAGGAGCAACCTTCATTTCTGCTCTCAGGTTACGGATAACAGTTGATACTTCCTGAATGAAGGCGATGTCAGCTTCTGCCTTATCATCATTGTCAAAATCCTCAACCACAGGGAATTTTGCTGTGATGATGGTCTTGTCAGCATTCAGTTTGCCAATCATAGGGGCAGTCTGCTGCCAGATGGTCTCGGTCAGGAATGGCATTACAGGATGAGCCATTCTCATTACAGCTTCAAGAACTTCAACCAGAGTGTATGCTGTAGCATTCTTCTGTGAGTCTGATGCTTCTGGAGACTTCAGAATTGCCTTAGTAAACTCAAGATACCAGTCGCAGTATTCATTCCAGATGAACTCATAGATATTGTTAGCAACCTGATCGAATCTGTAGGCGTTGATTGAAGAGGTAACATTCTCAATAGCCTTACGCATCTTTGATCTGATCCACTTGTCTGCAACAGAAAGATCTGCTGGATTTGGCTTGCTCAGATTCATTTCACTTACATTCATAAGCACGAATCTTGAAGCATTCCAGATCTTGTTACAGAAGTTTCTGTAACCGTCAAGACGCTTCATATCCCAGTTGATATCTCTTCCGTTTGATGCCAGAGCACAAAGTGTGAATCTTAATGCGTCGGTACCGTGAGCTGCGATTCCCTCTGGGAACTGTTTTGCGGTACGCTTTGCAATCTTCTCTGCCATCTGAGGCTGCATCATGTTTGCAGTACGCTTGGTGATTAGGCTGTCTTTATCAATACCGTCAATCATATCTAAAGGATCTAAAACATTTCCCTTAGACTTGGACATCTTGTTGCCTTCCTCATCACGTATTAGTCCGGTAACGTATACTGTCTTGAAAGGAACCTGAGGCGTACCGTCTTCATTCTTCATAAAGTGCATGGTCATCATGATCATACGGGCAACCCAGAAGAAGATAATATCAAAGCCGGTTACAAGGGCTGATGTTGGGTGGAACATCTTAAGTTCCTTGGTATTATCTGGCCAGCCTAAGGTTGAGAAGGTCCACAGCGCGGAAGAGAACCAGGTATCCAGAACATCAGGATCTCGGGTAAGCTCTACATCAGAGCCAAGCTCGTACTTCTCTCTAACTTCATCTTCATTTCTTGCAACGTATACTTTACCGTTCTGATCGTACCAGGCTGGAATTCTGTGGCCCCACCAGAGCTGACGTGAAATACACCAGTCCTGAAGGTCATTCATCCATGAATAGTACATATTGGCATACTGTGCAGGAACGAATTTGATTCTACCGTCCTGTACAGCCTCAACGGCTGGTTTGCCAAGAACACTGGCTCGTACATACCACTGGTCGGTAAGCATTGGCTCGATTGGTACACCGCCACGATCACCGAAAGGCTGAGACAGAGCATGATCCTCAATCTTTACTAAAAGTCCCTGTGCCTTAAGATCTTCGACGATTCTGTCTCTTGCCTCGAATCTGTCCAAGCCGCGGTATGATTCTGGAATATAGCCGCTGACATCTTTTGTAGGCTCTCCGTTGGTGTCAAATACTTCACCTTCATCTCTGATATGAGCATCTTCAGTAAGTACATTGATCATTGGAAGCTTGTTGCGCTTGCCTACTGCGTAGTCGTTGAAATCATGGGCAGGAGTAATCTTAACGCATCCGGTACCTGTATCCATTTCGGCATGGATATCTGCTACAACAGGAATCTTTCTTCCTACAAGCGGTAATTCAAGGAATTTGCCGACAATTGATTTGAATCTTTCATCTGCAGGGTTTACTGCTACGGCTGTATCGCCTAACAGTGTCTCTGGACGTGTAGTTGCAATCAGCACATAATCCTTGCCGTCTGAAGTGGTTACGCCATCAGCAAGCTTGTACTTGACATACCACATGTACCCCTTAACGTCCTTGTTCTCAACCTCAAGATCAGAGATTGCAGTACGCAGCTTAGGATCCCAGTTAACCAGTCTCTTTCCTCTGTAGATAAGATCTTCATCGTAAAGACGAACGAAAACCTCAAGTACAGCCTTAGAAAGGCCCTCATCCATAGTAAATCTTTCACGTGACCAGTCTACAGATGTACCTAATCTACGCATCTGACGGGTGATAGTACCGCCTGACTGCTCCTTCCAGTCCCAGATTCTCTGAATAAACTTCTCTCTGCCAAGGTCATGTCTGGTCAGATTTTCTTCTTTTGCAAGTTTTCTCTCTACCACCATCTGGGTTGCAATTCCGGCATGGTCAGTACCGCACTGCCACAGTGTATTGTCTCCCTTCATTCTGTGGTAGCGGATCAGTGTATCCATAATAGTCTGCTGGAAAGCATGACCCATGTGCAGCGAACCTGTTACATTTGGAGGAGGAAGTGCAATTGAGAATGACTCTTTTGACTCGTCATAGTTAGGTTTAAAGTAACCTTCCTTCTCCCATTTCTGGTAGGTCTCGCTTTCAAAATTTTCTGGGGTATAGGTTTTTTCCATATCCATAATTATTAACAGCCTTTCGTTAATCATTTTTGCGCAAAAAAAATATGCGTCATTCTACCACTTTTTGACAACTCTCACACTATTTTTCTGCGAGTAGAACTGCGTTTAAATCACATCGGCGAGAGAATAAAAAAATCTTTGAAGTTCGTACTAGTTATTACTCCATATACTTTTGAGGTATTTATGCGTGATGATAAGATGGGACTATCTAATTTTGTCAGGTGGTGTGTGCGTGATATTTAGTGCTTTTCGTCTTTATATATATACATTTGTTTTTTTCGTAATCACACTTATTTTTTTTATTGCCGGAATCTATCTGGATGTAAGTGTTAATGGCACGTTAGAAGAACAGAACAGTGAACTTGCATCCCAGAGAATGGATAATCTGGTAAAGGATCTGTTGTCTAATTTCGATAAGGTCATTGAGCACGCAGATATTCTTCAGAGATATATTGAAGATAATCCTAAGGTAACCAACGCAGAATTAAAAAACTTTGTTGAGCTTAATCTTCTGCCAAAAGATCTTTCTGCTTTTTTTAATGCTGATGCAAAGGATTTTATAATAGGATACATGATTGCTCCAAACGATTCGTTTTTTATTGTGTCAGATGAGCCTCCGGAAAATTTTACCCAGTTAAATTTTAGTGATAAAACTACAGAATTTTATCTCGATCTGGCCAGGAGAAATCCAAGAGATGTTATTGTTCATGGTCCAATTGTTTCTCCAAGAACACATGAAATCAATATATTTAACCGAAAAGCCGTATATGTGGAGGGTAAATACTGGGGATATGTTGGTGTGATTGTTGATTTCTACAAGCTCTTAGACTGTATGAATCTTAACTCTGAAAAGGGAAGATTCGTTTACTCCATAAAGGCTTATCTCAACAAGGAAGAGCGCGATTTTATATGGGGGGACAGTACTTTATTCAAGCACAGAGATCTGGTTTATCGTCAGAGGTCTGTATTTTTTGGAAAACATCGCTGGGATCTGGCCTTAAAGGTTAGAAACGCAGGCAAAGCTGCGGAGCTTGGTAATAAGGTTTATTTTATTCTTTTCCTCTTTTATCTACTTGCTTTAATTTTGGTATTTTATCTGTTCAAGTATTTCTCTGAACTAAAAAATTCAAAGGAAGTTGATCCTATAACTCTAACCATTGGTCATGATAAGTTTCTTAAGCTTGTAAAAGACAAGATAAATGGGAATGCTGATCATGGAGTTGTGGTATTGGAGCTGATTCATTTCAACCAGATAAACTCCTGTTATGATTTCACGATTGGAGATAAGCTTCTGTGTGAAGTTACCCGAAGGATAAAAAACGTAGTAAGCTATAACGATTTAATATGTCGAGTCGGTTCTCAGTTTATTGTTCTGATGCAGAATATTCGTTCTAATGTGGATGTGGATAGAGTTCAGTCGGAACTGTATGATGAGATGGAAAAGAACTTCAATATTGATGAAGTCAGCATTAATCTCAAGGCTGTGATTGGCTCATCAAGCACAATTTCTAAAGGTCGTAGCTATAATGAGATAATGAATGAAATCTCTGAGTCTATTCTGGAGACCAAAAAGTCAATGAAATTCTTCTCTAGAACAACCGATTTAAGCCAGAATGAGTAACTTTTGAATCAACCTGTAACCTAATTTTTTTTCTGTTTCCTATATGTTTTCTAAATGTTGGTCTGTATTTTGGGTGCTAACATTCGTTTTGGGGATTAATGATCTTTTTAATCGAGGTAATGCACTATAATCACAAGACATCATTTGAAACTGGATTAACTTTTTTCTTTAAATGACTAAATCAAAAAAAATTCTTGCTGGCTTTTTTGCCGCTATTCTGTTTTCTTTGTCTGCTGTTTCTTTTTTGGCCTATTCAACAATTGAGAAACTGAATAACAGTGAGCTTTCCTCTAAAACAGAAACCTATGAACTTAAGAAAGGCGCAACTGTAAAAACAGTGATAAATGACCTTCTCGATAATTCCTGGGATCGTCTTGTTGCAAAATTCTATCTGCGTTTTTCTACACCTTATTCCTCAATTCAGAAAGGTGAGTATTTAATAGGGCCAAACAAAAGCTTTATATCCATATTAAAGGATATGTCTGAAGGTAATGTTATTGTAAAGACCTACCCAACCTTTACTATTGTGGAGGGAATGAACCTTTCAAAGATTATAAAAAAAGCCGAACGCTTTAAAAATAAACTTTCTGATGACAAGTTCTTTTCTTCTTTGGCAAAAGAAGATGTTTTTCTCAGGAAACTGTTAAAGGATCAGGAGGATCTTCTTGATTTTATCGGTGAAGATGTAACCTCTCTTGAAGGACTTATTTCTCCTGCTACATACCCTTTATATGAAAAAGATCCTTTTTATACAATATTCAGACAGGGCATTGTTTCACAGCTAAAATCTTTAAAGACAGAGTGGGATAACAGGGATGAGAGCAATAATATAAAAACACCATACGAGGCTTTGATACTGGCTTCTCTGATTGAGAGAGAGACTTTTTTAGATGAGGAGCGAAATTTAATTGCTGCGGTGTTTGAGAACAGACTTTCAAAAGGAATGCGACTGCAGACCGATCCTGCGGTTATGTATGGGGTTAGTCGTGAGTTTTCAGGTACCCTGACCAAGTCTCATTTAAAAGCAGACAGCCCATATAATACATACACCAGGGATGGTCTGCCTCCAACTCCGATCTGTATGCCTCAGATTAAGTCTATCCATGCTGCACTACACCCAGACAAATCTAAGGCTCTGTATTTCGTAGCCAAAGGAATTTCCCCTACAGAGGGGCATGTCTTTTCCAATACTCTTACAGAACACAATAAGGCGGTTGCTGAATACAGAAAAAAGGTTAAAAACTATAAGCTGTTTGATGGGAAGGTCGATAATCAGTCCGAAAACGAGACCATTTCTGGCGAACCAAAAGATAGTAAGACAGATTCGAATTCTGAAAGCATAAATAACGATGCCTCAATAGATTCTGACAGTTTAAAAAAGAACGAGAATAAAGAAACAAATGTTTCTAAAGCGTTAAAAGAAACAACAGAATCTGAAAATATAACTGTAGATAAAGTCTCTGTAAGCACAGACGCTACTGTATCTTCAAAGAAAGTAAAGGATAGAGGGACAGAAACTGCGACATCTAAAAAGAAATAGTTAAAGGTACGCATAACGTACTTTTGTATTTTTATTTTTTGGCAGAAAGCTGATGATATAATTGTCTTCAGTTTTCTGTTTTGTTTATTATTGTTGACTTACTAAAAATGGCAAAAGGCTTATTTATTACGCTAGAAGGATCTGAAGGTGCAGGTAAATCCACTCAGATAGAGGTTATATGCAGTTATCTTAAAAATAAAGGACGAAAGGTAATCTGCGTAAGAGAACCAGGTGGTACTCCAATTGCTGAGGATATACGTGCACTGCTAAAGACTCCTAGAAATGATGATTCTATGTGTGACACCACAGAATTACTTCTTATGTATGCAGCTCGAGCCCAGCTTGTAAACTGTTTTATTAAGCCAAAGCTCTCCGAAGGTTTTGATATTATCTGTGATCGACATGACCTCTCAACCATAGCATATCAGGGCGGTGGCAGAGGAATGAACATGGATCATATCAATGCTGTAAGAAATATTGTTCTGGGAGATTTTCGTCCAGATTTGACTTTCCTTTTGGACATCGATCCTGAAGAGGGAATGAAAAGAGCAAGACGGAGAGGCGATCTTGACCGTTTTGAACAGTCAAAAATGGATTTCTTTATAAGAGTAAGAAATACATATATCAGGTGTGCACAGGAAGACCCAGAACATATTGTTCTTATAGATGGGGCTCAGCCACTGGATGTTGTGAGTGCAAATGTAATCTCATGCTTGGATAAGTTTAATGTTTGATCCTTGGCTGATTTCTTCTTTTCAGGCTTTTAAAAATGCCTTTGAAAGTGGAAGAGTTCCTTCTTCTGTAATTCTATCCGGTGCTCCTGACCTTGGCGGCGCATTTCTTGCTATTGAATTTGCGAAACTGTATTTATGCTCCGATAAGAATAGAAAAGCAGCATGTGAAGCTTGCAAATCCTGTCATCTTTTTGATGATCTTCAGAACGGCTCTCATCCTGATTTCATTTCTCTGCTATCTTCTACTGCTGAAGAATCCGATAGGGAAGAGGATCTTTCTCATAGTTTTTCAAAACTCCTTAGTGATATGGGGACTCCTCTTGAGAACATGGATTCAGAGGCCCCGATTTCTAAAGGGAATAAATCAGTAAGAATTGACGGTATCAGAAATCTAACTGAATGGATTTCTCAGGGATCTGTTCTTGGAAATGGCAAGGTCGCTGTGATTTCAAATGCTCACCTGATGGGAGACGGTGCGGCTAATGCTTTATTGAAGACTTTTGAGGAACCAACTTCAAACACACTGATAATTCTGCTTACTAAGAGTCTGGAACTACTTCCTCCAACCATTCTCTCAAGAGCCTTTAAAATTCAGATTCCAACGGTTTCTGAGCCAGTTGCTCTTGATTATCTAAAAGCTAATCTTGGTGAGGAGTTTTCACAGGACCGCGCAAGGATAGCATTGGCTTTATCCTTTAATTCTCCTCGAGGGGCACTCAAATACTATAAAGAATCTCTTGATATAAAAGCTTTAGAAATTATAACTTCACTAATAGAGGATGTTTCCTCGGAAGGAAATTCCTCTAAAGCGGTATCCCTTATTCTGGAGCTTACAAATGAGCAGAATTCTCTTATTCTGCAGGAAGTTATTCTGGAGCTGTTAAAATGTAAGGCAGGAGTTGATAAGGGCTCTCTGCCGTTACTAAAAAATCAGCCTTTAGATAAACTTATAAAAATCCCTGCATCACATTTGCTTGATGCGTATAATGAAATGAAGTATATAAGGGCAGATTCTCCTATGCTTAACAGCAGAGCTCCTGTATCTCTAATAAGTGCTTGGGTAAACTCGCTAAAGAAAATATAGGAATATATTTTGATTATAAAAAAATACATATTTAAAGATATTCTAAAGGTACAGATAGTAACTCTGATAGTGCTTCTTTCTGTATTCTTATGCCAGACTGTGATTAAGATTCTGGGACAGGCTTCAACCGGAAGTATTCCTATTGGAGTTGTTTCAGAGATGATTATTTATTCCTTACCTTCAATTGGATTCATTCTTCTTCCAATGAGTCTTTATATTGGAATAATTGTCTCTTTATCAAGAATGTCCTCAGATTCAGAAATGGTGGTAATGCGTTCATCTGGTTTGTCAGGAGTTTCGTTCATGAAGATCGGTCTGCTACTGGCTCTGATTTCTGCTATTGCTACCGGTTTGAACTGTCTGTATTTTATGCCTGCCTCAAATCAGGCAAAAGCAGCTCTTACAGATTCATCTCAGAACAATCCTAAGTATCTTCCTATTGAAAGTGGTAAATTTACTGAATTTGGAGATTACACTCTTTATATTCACGGTGTGAATGATGAGAATGGAGATAAGAAGCTAGGTCAGGTTTTTGTTATTAAAACAACAAAAGCCAGAACAATGAATTCTCCTGAGTATGAGTTTCTAAGTGCAACAACAGGCCATATGTCAAAGGATAGAAGCGGAACTCAGTGGATAGTTCTGGAAAATGGCTCTCTGTATAAGTCAGATGGGCTGTCTCCTGAACTTGAAAAGGTTGATTTCAATACCTTATCAATCCCTGTTCCATATGATTCTGAGGAAGAGACCGTAGATGATTCTCTTCAGAGTGTCTCTACTATTGATTTAATCAGATCAACCTCTCATGCAGCAAAGATTGAACTGCAGTGGAGAATTGCTCCGATATTTGCCTGTTTTATCTTTGCGATCATGGCCATTCCTTTATCAATGATTAACCCAAGACAGGGAAAATTTGCAAGACTCGGTCCGGCTATTATCCTGTTTGTATGCTACTATCTTGCAATTCTTTCTGTAAGAAATCTTTTAAATTCAGAAAAGATCCCTTTATATCCGGGAATGTACATCGTTCCGGTTATATTTGTGTTATTTGTTCTGATTCCTCTGAATCTTGATAAGAATGTTTTAATCAGAAAGCGAAAGAAGCTTTAAAGAAAGGCGACTCTTTCAGTCGCCTTAATTATGATTGGTGTCGTTATTTATTTAGCGAAATGATTAGGAATGCTTTCTCTGAAATCT
>NZ_CACVSS010000034.1:0-22022 GCF_902756765.1 uncultured Succinivibrio sp.
TGGAGGAGCAATTCTCCAAGAGATCGTGTAAGACGTAGTTCGCTATGCTGTGGTCTATGAAACAGGAATCCCATCGACTTCAGTCGTGGGAGAGTCAAATTGTATTGTGCTCCTTTGCCTTTACCATAGCACTCCTCAGCAATCTTCCATAGGGTATCGCCTTTCTTTACTTCGTAGAACTTGGATTCCTCTCCTGCAGAGGCAACCTTAACTCCATCAGTCTTAACTCCGGCAATACCCATTTTGTTGCCCACTTCAAGAACAGCTTTCTCAAGTGTTTCCAGATCTTTGGCGGTGCCCTTTAAAACAACATTGTCGCCGTCAAGCTCAACTGTTAAATCCTTAGTATCCAGCCCTAATGCATCTAGGTCTTTTTTAAGATCTGCTGCATTGATCTCTGCTGCAGTAGCTAGACCCAGGATTTTTTCACCAACATCCTTAATAAAAGAGAAGAAACTCATTTATCCTATGCCCACATCCTTTAGATAACGGCTTTTTCAAAAAGCAAATTATTTTTACTTGCGAAGGATAAAATAGCCTGCCACCTCTCAAAACTGTATCATGCCTCCCGTCTTTGTGATTATCAGCTGTATCCAAACCTATAATTAAATTTGAACGTTCTTTTATATGCTGAAGGTGAGATATGACAGAAGGCACTGTGCGCAAAGTCTTTGGTTTTAAATCCGTGGCAGGAATTATCAAAACTGCGGTTTTATCTGGAGTTTTAGGTTATTCCCTGACAGCTTCTGCTGCAATTAACACTTCCTTTTCCTACAGGACAGTTATTGATCCTTATATCAATGTCCCAATCATGAAGGTTTTTCTTCCAGAGGGCTGGAGAGTAAATGTAACCTCCGACTGGCAGCGCTGCTCATCTGCCTCAATTGCCTTTGGTATCGTAAGTCTTATCAGTCCCGATGGTAATACTGAAATTATTTTTACAACTCCTGAAGCCTACGCTTGGAGTACAACTGTTATAACTCGACAGCAGAAAGCTCCTATGGCGGTCAATAAAGTCGGCTGCAATTTTCCAAAGCGAATCTTTAATCATCCATATCTTTCATCAAAGGACTATATAAAGACCATCATACCTTCCTGGGGCATGAGTATTGCCCAGACCTTGAATGTAAATATGACAAAGGAAGACTCCGGCTTTAAGAAGATGATGATCCCGAGGATAACCTCTTCCGTGCAGCAGGCTGTGAATATGCAGGTGGCAGCCTCAAGAGGAACTTTTGTAAGCGGCAAAGTAAGTGCTACCTATGCCAATATTGATGCGTTGCAGCTTCTGGTTACCCTAAAGAACGGATCCCGCCGCTATTCAGAGCATATTGCCGCAACTTTAGGCTATACCACAACTCTTCAAGGTCGTCAGGTGACTAGACAGCTTCCTCCAATGGTCAATCATAATACCCTCTGGAAGGGAGAGCTCATCTCCTATTACGCACCTTCAGTTGAAGCCTTCAATGCCAACTACGATATTTTCAAGACAGTTGTAAACAATTCACGATATCTGCCTGAGTGGGGATATCTGGTGGACTACTACGGACAGAGAATGGCGGTTGCTGTAATGCAGGGAACAATTGAGGGTATGCGTCAGTTTGACGCCCAAAGTGCCCAGCAGGCTCTAAGGGATGCTACAGAGGAGCAGAGAACCGCTGATCAGTCTCAGATGACCGAGGCTATGAGTGACACCATTTATGAGCGAAACGATTACACCGATCATGAGGGTAATCATTTCAAGGTCTCCACCGGATATGATGTTTACCGCGATCAGGATAACAAATACCATATCGTGACTGAGGGAAGATCTGTTCCTGACTCATACACAAAGCTAAAACCTAATGAGGCAAGGGATTATCCTCGATAGTCCCTAAGGGCAGGATTTCAGTTTTGACTCTGAAAGCTCTGCTCTTTTCTGTGCTTCAGTTTTAACTGTCGGTTTGCCTATGAATGTGAACATTCTGCGTTTTCCAAACATCCGGTGTCTGCTTAACAGCCTGCATCTGCTCAAAAGTGTGGCAGAGTGCATGAAAGCTTTTTTGTACGGACTTTATGTTCTTCTGACTTCTCTTATGCTGTTCTTTTCTTCTTCAGCTCTTCTTTCCTGTGCTTATGCAGCAGAAAACACTGGATCTGACAAGGCCTGGACCGTGATGGTTTACATGTGTGCCGACAATGATCTTGAGGAGATGGCCCTATACGATTTTTTAGAGATGGAGCAGGGCATTCACGAGGACGTGAACGTGATTGTGCTTATGGACAGAGCCCGTGGCTATTCATCTTTGTATGGTGATGATACCGGAACAAAGCTCTATCAGGTAAAAAAGGCAAAGGAGAGAGTAGACTATACAAAACTTATTACAGGATCGGTAAGGCTGCCGGCGAGCTTTGAGTCTGAGATGATTTTAAATCTCGGTGAGCTTGATATGAGCGACCCTGCGAATATCGTCCATTTCGTAAATGAGTGCGTTAAAAGATATCCAGCGCAGAGGTATGCCTTTATTCCATGGAATCACGGCGGTGGCTGGAAATCCATGATCATGGACAATGACGGCGGAAAAGGTGTCAGAGGCCGAGGCGACATGACGGTTTATGAATTTGCCGGAGCTTTGAATTCCGCAGCAAAGCTGCTTCCTAAAAAGCGTTTTGATGCCATTATCTTTGAAATGTGCCTCATGGGACAGATAGATGTTCTTGATGTGCTTGCTCCCTATGCTGATTATGCCTTTGCCTCTCCTCCTGTGATGCCTGCGGTTGGTATCAGTTTTACCGACATTCTACCTCTGTTTACAAAGGATATACCGACTGCTGATCTTGTTAAAAAGATTGTCTTATCCTCAAAGGATTATCTTGAAAAGCATCATCTGCTTGAGTGTGCCTACAGTGCCTATGATCTCAAAAAGACTCAGGCAGTTACAGACTCCCTTAATAAGCTATCCTCCTATCTTAAGGGGATTATTCCAAAGGAGTACTCTGCTCTTACCAGAATTCTTGGTTTTACGACCCATGTAAACAGTGTTGAAACCGATGTTCTCTATGGAAAGCCTGCCTATTGGTCGCTCTCCCTGATTGATTTTCTGAACTCTCTTGAAAGAAATATTCCTAGCATTAAGACGGAGTATCTTCAAAATGTAAGAGAAGCTCTATCATCACTTATTATCTCATCTGAAAGTACCGAGAATGCAAAGGAGCTTGCGGGGATAAGCATCTATCTTCCAATGCGAAGAGAGTTTCTGGATACAAGGTATCTCTCCACGGAGTTTGCAAAGCGTTCAGGCTTCGGAGAATTTCTGGACAGCATCTACCGCGCTCAGGAAACCCGAGGTGGTAAGCCTCCTAGAATTGATCATGTTGAGGTTGGCACTGTAACTTTAAAGGATGGGCGTGACGGCAGATCACCTATGGACTTTAATCTTAAGCCTGTGACCACCATCAAGCCTTTTGACCGCAGCGTCATCCGTTTTGATGTAACCGGCGAGGATATTCTCTGGACTCATCTTTATCAGCTTGAGAAAACTCCAAACGGCAGCAGAATTCATTTTACCCAGCTCGTAAGAGATACCTCCCGCAGAACTGATAACGCCAGTGCAGGCTATCTTCAGAAATCTACTCCTCATTATGAGAACGGCACAACCCATCTGATGAGAGAGATAACGGCACAGAAGTATGTAATCACCAACGGTATCACTACAGCCGATATTTCCATTCAGAATACCGCTACCTCTGATGCCTTTAATGACAATGTCTCCATAGGCTATGCTAAATACATCGATCCTGATGCTGGTTCTCAGGAGCTTTTTATAAAGCTCAAATTCAACAACAGAACCAGACTGATGTGCGGTGCCGAAGTCATCAATCAGGCCGGAGGCGGCCTTTCGGGTACCGCCATAAATCTAAAGCCGAACGGTATTCTAAGACCTTCTTTAAGCTACATCGACAAAAAAGGCAATATTCTCAACGAATTCGGAGCCCCATTCCAGGTCGGCTCCTATCTGGTGCTCTCCTTAGCCCTTGTGGATAACAATGCCGAGCTTAATCATATTATTTTTGCCCAGACTGTAGGCGGGAAAAAGGCGATTGCAGTTTCAAAGGCGGTGCGGATCCAACGTGACACTTATCAGGACAGTCTTATTGATAACACCGTAAAAAACGGTCTTGTCAACCTTTACGGCCGCTATGCTCTTTTCCAGTATGCAATGTCAGGCAGCGGCTCTGTGCTTCTGCCTAATTTCAGAATCCTCTCACTAGGCTTTGACAAGAACAACAGTCCTGTCTGGCTGATGCATGATTCAGGCGGTGAGGAATTAGGACATGGCAGGTTTAATTTCATTGTGGTAGGAACTCCGCAGCTGATGCTGCATCTCCCACACTCTAACAGTACGGTTCCGATGCTCGGACCGACTCTGCAGAGCTACTACTGTTTTATGGAGGGGCAGGGACCTTCCCGTCAGTGGTATTTTATCGGTATGGGGGATGGAACCAGATCGCTTCTGCTGCCTATTGAGACTTTTGAGTCGAAGAGTCTTGACGGTACCTGGGTATCGCCTACTGAGATCTGGAAGTTCAAAGGCAGTGAGGTTGAGCAGTACCGTATTAAGGAGAAACTAAAGGCAAAAGGCGCCTTTACCCGTGTTAACAATCTTCTTAAGGCCAGGAACATGCCTTTTGAGGAGTACTGCTACTATATTGACAGGAACAATGCACATCTGACTCTGATTTCACGAGATGGACATGTCTCAACTCTTACAAGAAAAGAGGCTGTGCAGGTTACTGAAAACATCAACCCTCAGGGTACCGTTCCTAAGAGGGATAAGCCTGTAGAGAACATAGTTCCCTCGGACAATAATGTCGTAAAGCCTTCCTTTGATCCGACTTCTCTTGAGGGCAGATACATGAGCGGTGCTGATACAGGAAATGCGTTTTTAACTATACAGCGACTGCAGTCGGATAAGCGCTATTCTGCCTATATGCAGACCAAGGGCCAGGGCAATATCAGATTTGTCTTTACCGTCAAAGACAGTGATTTTTGGGCAGTATTCCCTAACGGGGAGCGTCAGAAGGTCGGATTTAGATTCCAGAACGGATATCTGACTCTGTTCTTTGACAATATGCCGCCTATCAGTTTCAAGAAAATTTAAATCACCAATGTGAGGTTTGATATGAAAAAATCATTTATCGCCGTTTGTCTGTCCTTAGCCGTATCTTTGTCAGGATCTGTTTATGCACAAAACTATGCTTCTGATGCAGTGTATTACCCATCAGGCAGCAGTGTTCAGGTAAAGACCGTAGGCCTTGAACAGAATCTTCAGGGATCCTGGTTCGGTACCAACGGTAAAGACTCCATGCTTCTGATCTTTATGAACAATATGGTGGGGATGGCCTTAAATGGTCAGCAGATCTACGGCAACTTCACTGTTAACGGCAATCAGCTGGTGATGCGCTTTCAGAATGGTAAAAGCTTAAGCTACAACATGAATCTGAATGGCGATGTGCTGGTTTTAGACAACAGTATCACTCTGAACCGCCAGCAGGCAGGATCAAATCCTCAGATCCCTCAGTCAGATAACGGTACACGCATTTATCAGGATGGTCAGACCAGGGGCGATTCCCAGAGCCAGAATAACGGCGGCTGGGGTGGAGGCACTCAGGGACAGAGCAGCGGTGGCTGGGGTGGTTCAGATAATTCCGGCGGAGCTCCAAAGAACGGTACCTGGGGCGGTAATAACGGAGGAGCTTCAGCCAATACTGAAAACTGGGGAAGCTCTCAGGGAGATAATGTCCCTCAGTCAATGCCATCAGGCGATATTCTCAACGGAAAATGGAGCTGTCAGACTCCTCAGGGAGAGTTTGCCTTTGTCTTCAACAATGGTCAGTATGTCTGCATTGTAAACGGTCAGCAGATTGAGACCGGGATGTACCGTTATGATCAGTCCTCAGGCAATTTCAATTTCCAGATCACCTCAGGACAGTCTGCCGGTGCTTCAGGTACCAACAGGGTTTATGTGCAGGGGAACAATATGTCGATTCAGTTCCAGAATGGCGGGCAGATGAATTTTGTAAAAAGCAACTGACCGTAGCTTCTGACTTCAAAGAGCGCTCTTTTTCTGTTTTTCATCTGTTTTTTAGGTACAAAGCGCTCTACTCTGATTTGTAACGGCTTTTTCTGGGGGCTTCACATGACTAAAGGACTATCCCTTATACTCTGTACTTTTCTGACTGCAATCTGTACTGCAAACGCCTATATAGACGACCATCCTCTGCAGGGCTATAAGGAAGCTCAGGGAAATTTTCTAAACAAGGTTACATACAGCAGTAACGGTGAAAATCATGTGGTCATGCAGACCGAATCAGGCTATTTCAAATCCACTCCCGATCCTAAGTATCCCGAGAATATCTGCATGAACAATGAAATTCATGTCTATGACTTCGGCGAGAATAGCAAGGTGCCTCCGGTTTTAAAGTGGAAGCTCTATGATTTTGTTCATGACTGTGAAACCTCTGCAAGACTGGAGTTCTCAAAGGACAGTCCGATGGTTACCGATCTTGACGGAGATGGCAGAAAGGAAGTCTGGATCTCCTATTACAAAGGCTGTCATGGAGATGTAAGTCCTGATGAACTCAAGGTATTCATGTACAGGGACGGAGTAAAGCACTCCATTCGAGGTCAGACTCATGTCTTTGTGGATGGAAATTTCTATGGTGGTGATTTTAAAATGGATCAGGCCATGAAATCATCAGACAGACGTTTTCAGGACTTTGGAGTTAATCTCTTCAGACGTCTTGCCGAGGATAAGCATTAAAAAGGAGAAACTATGAGATTTTCCTGTCTGCTTTACAATGCATTATCTCTTCTGTGTGCTCTGCTTTTATGCATGGTATCTTATGCTTCAGACTTTCCCCGTGACAGTGTCGAGCCTACGGTTAAGGTGTGGAATGCGGTGGAGGAATTTTCAAAGCGTATGGGGATAACCCATGAGGAAGCAAGAGTTGCTATGACCATGGCGACAACCGATCTTGTGGAGCATAACTGTCAGTTTGATCCGGGGGATCTCTACAGGGAATTTCACGAGAAAATACTTAAAGATCCAAAAATGCAGAAGGCTCTTAAGGAATACTACTCCTATATTGATTCAATCTGTGTGTATTCAAGAGAGAACTGGTGTGCTGAATATCGCGGCGGCAACAGGATCTTTGGAATATGGTGATAACTAAACTCTGGAGTCTCATATGAGCAGTTCAAAAAAACTTAGGCTTCTAGGTGCTGTCTCAGTATTTGCGGTAGCAGCTGTGATGCCTTTATATGCCGCATCTCAGGACTTCAACGATGTCGCAGGTGTTCCATTCATCAAAGGCACCGTTCTTACCTGCAGGGCCTCTGATTTTGAAAAAACCGTTTTTGAGGGAAATGATAACTACTCTGTCTGCCGTCTTAAAACTGATTCATTAAAAGATCAGGGAAAGATTGTAAAAACCTCGGTTCTGACAAGGTATCCTGCTGTTCTCTGGGGCTGTTTTTCAAAGAACGAACTTGGAGGGGTACCTATCGACAATAACGAGAACGGGCGATATTCAGATTATAACCGTAGCATTACCTACGCAGGAAACTGTGCGGTAGTTATCAGAGTCAACTATCAGCATGGCGGCAAATGCTATCCTCATTTTGAAGGAGATTATTTTGAGGTGTTTCAGTCTAATCATCTAAGCCGAATTGTGGACAGCTCTGATAAGAAAAACCGGAGGATAGAGTATATTCCATGCCAGATGAACGATGTACCGGTTCTCTTTGAATTTGAGTAGAAGACTAGGCGACTGTTTTCTACTCACCTTCAGGAACCTTCAGCTCTGAAATATTGACCATTTTTACATACTGACTGTGCTGCCTGTGTTTTGCAAAGCCTGCTGCATACAGAGGCAGCGTTACAAAAACATCTCTTTCTCCAACGTTTGTATCAGAATACTTTACTGCCTTGTGTTTTCCATATTTTTTTGAGCTGGCAATGACAAATTTCATG
Organism: uncultured Succinivibrio sp.; assembly: GCF_902756765.1. Classification (NCBI taxonomy): domain Bacteria; kingdom Pseudomonadati; phylum Pseudomonadota; class Gammaproteobacteria; order Aeromonadales; family Succinivibrionaceae; genus Succinivibrio; species uncultured Succinivibrio sp. Next base: position 8,016 of record NZ_CACVSS010000034.1, read on the forward strand.
CTGGTGGCTCGGTTGTTAGATGCCTTGCATTCTATCATCACCACCTCACCTTCGTCCTCTGTCAGAAAATCAATTTCAGGAGAGCCGCTTGGTGCATGATAGTAGTACAGCTTGACGCCGCGACTGTGATAAGCTGCTGCAACCATGTTTTCATCAATAGTTCCCTTGTAAGAGCTGATATCTCCTGAGAGGATTTTCAAAGGTACATCATCTCCAAGCTGCGATATCAGAAGTCCTGTATCTGCATAGAATACCTTGAACTCAGATGGCAGACAGGCACCTTCAAGCGGGTAGGAGATCTCGATGGTATTACAGGCCCGGACAATGAGTCCTACGTCCTCAAGATACAAAAGTCCCTCAGCCTTTTGAGGAGAATGACCTTTGACGTTGACCAGTCTGTATTTAAACTTTTTGTATTCCTTTGATTGACATCTTCCAAAGGCTAAATGCCAGGGATTTTTCGGCAATCTTTGGTAATAAGAAAAAAATACCTCGTTAGATAACGAGGCATTTTCGGAACTCAGTGATGAATTATAAGCTATAGTAAAGCTCAAACTCAGCAGGATGTGGAGTTGAACGAACTCTGGTATCCTCAGCAGCCTTAAGTTCGATGTAGGCGTTGAGCATATCCTCAGAGAATACACCGCCTTCCAGCAGATACTCATGATCGTTCTTAAGTGCCTTTAGAGCCTCATCTAGTGAGCCACAAACCTGAGGAATGTTTGCAGCCTCCTCAGGAGGTAAATCATACAGGTTCTTATCCATAGGCTCACCAGGGGTAATCTTGTTCTTGATACCGTCAAGACCTGCCATCAGCATTGCAGCGAATGCAAGATATGGGTTTGCACAGCAGTCAGGGAAACGAACCTCGATATGAGCTGTCTTTGGATTTAATGCATATGGAATACGGATTGAAGCTGAACGGTTGGCGGCAGAATAAGCCAGCATTAAAGGAGCTTCAAAGCCAGGAACCAGACGCTTGTATGAGTTGGTTGCAGGGTTGGTGAAGGCATTTAATGACTTAGCATGCTTGATGATACCGCCGATATACCATAATGCTTCCTGTGACAGACCGCCATACAGGTTGCCTGCAAAGATGTTGTTGCCGTTCTTGTAGATTGACTGGTGGCAGTGCATGCCTGAACCGTTGTCTCCAAAGATTGGCTTTGGCATGAAGGTTGCGGTCTTACCGTACTGATGGGCAACGTTCTGAACAACGTATTTGTAGATCTGAACCTCATCGGCCTTCTTGGTTAATGAATTGAATTCTGTTGCAATCTCGTTCTGACCTGCGGTAGCAACTTCGTGGTGATGAGCTTCTATTACCAGCCCCATCTGCTGCATCACCTTACACATTGCAGAACGGATATCCTGTGAAGAATCTACAGGAGGAACTGGGAAGTAACCGCCTTTAACTCCTGGACGATAACCTTTGTTACCTCCTTCGTATTCGGTAGCACTGTTCCATGCTGCCTCAATATCATCAATAGCTACGAATGAGCCTGAAATATCTGACTTGAAACGAACATCGTCAAACAGGAAAAACTCTGGTTCTGGACCAAAATATGAAACATCACCGATACCGGTTGACTTCAGGTATTCTTCCGCTCTCTTTGCAACTGAGCGAGGATCACGGCTGTAGCCGGTTAGAGTCTCTGTTTCAAGAATGTCACAACGGACGATGATGGTAGGATCTGCGTAGAATGGATCTAACTGAACTGTGTTGATATCAGGCATTAGAATCATGTCTGATTTATCAATACCACACCAGCCTTCGATTGAAGAGCCATCAAACATCTTTCCCTGATCGAAGAACTTCTCATTGATGCAGGAAATTGGAAGAGTGATGTGCTGTTCTTTACCTTTGGTATCGGTAAATCTTAGATCAGCAAAGACAACATCATTTTCTTTGATGAGATTGCTTACTGCGTTGAAATCCATTTAGGTGCTCCTAATTATTAAAGAAAAAACCAGCTCCATTTTTTTTATGGGTGTGATTTTCGTCAAATATATCTTCTAAGTCAAAGGTTATTTTTGAGGCTTAAAAAAACAAGGCTAGATTTTACTATATGGGTGAGACGCGGGCAAATTATCTGCACTTTTTTAAGGAAGAATTTTTCAAAAAAATCATTTAATTATCATGGAGTTAAAGATTTAATTTGGCTCTATATGTATGACTTGCAAGACAATTACTTGAAAAATAGAGTTTTTAGTAAAGTGAAAAATTAATTATAAATAAAAACAATTGCACTTTATTGGAGCAATAGAAAAGCATCAAAAAAGATAACATCAGCTGAAAAATCAGCTGATGATGAGATGTGACTTATTAGTTAAGCTCTAAAGAATAGACTTCCTCGTTGATGAAGAAATCTCCCATATCAAGACCTGTATCTCTTACTTTCTGCATGCCTTTATTCTTGTAGAAATCAAGACCGGGATTATGGGCATTGATAATCAGCTCAATTGTGCAAGGCAAAATCTTAGAGCGGACATATTCCTTTACCTTGGTAAAGAGCGCGGTTCCGATTCCTTTTCCGATGAAATGCTCATTTACATAAATCTTCTGCATTAAAAACAGGTTAGGGCCCTGCTGAATTACAGATACAACTCCAAGATCTTCTCCATTGTAGGTGGCAATGAAATAGTCTGTTCCTGTACCTATGGCGTCTGACAGAGCCTGCTGTGAATAAAGCTTATCTAGCATAAAATCAATCTGTGCAGTGGTAAGAACTCCTTTGAATGAAGATGGTACAAGCTCTGAAGCAAGTTTCTGTAGAACGCCCACATCTTCACTAGTTGCTTTTCTGACTGTAATCATAGAAACCTCAGATTTTAGTAAATCTTACTTGTTGATCTATAAAACATTTTAAAATAGTAGGATTATTTTTCCATTATAATTGAATTAATTATGTGACAAAGTTCACCAAAGTTCATATGTTAATGAGCTTTTTTATGCTGTTTTTAATGTGTTTTTTGTGATTTATTGCTTTGTATGAAATTCTGAAATGGAAATATTAAGAAGGAATATGAATGTATCTTGTATATGTTCGGCACCCATAGTTCCTTTTGCATGAGAATAATGTGTGCCGAAAGAAATCTAATATTTTCTGTAACGCTAACTTGGTTACCGATTTTGTTATAGCATCAGACGATAGATATTTTTAGCATCCTGCTCATTGATCTGAACGAAACCTCCGATGGTTCCTTCTCTTCCATTACCATAACAGGCGTTGTGTGCCAGGGTGTCAATATCTTCTTCTTTAGCTCCAAGCTCTGCAAAATTCTTTGGCATGCCTATGCTGATTAAAAAGTTTCTGAAGGCCTCGATACCTGCTTTTGCTGTATTCAGAGGACAGTCATAATCCATTTCACAGTTCCAAAGTCTCACTGCAATCTTGGCAAAACGCATTACGTCATGTTCAAGATTGTAAGTGAACACTGCTGGCATAACTACAGCCAGACCTGCACCATGAGCACAGTCATAAATAGCGGATAACTCATGCTCCAGATCGTGACTGGTCCAGTCCTGTGATCTGCCTACACCACAGGAATTATTATGGGCCATCATTCCAGCCCACATTATATTGGCACGAGCTTCATAATTATTCTGATCGGCAATAGCCTTTGGCCCTTCAGTTTTCATTGCCAGAAGCAGTGCTTCAATCATGCGATCGGTTGTCTCTACATTTTCGGTGTTGGTCAGGTAACGCTCATATAGATGAGCCATAATATCTGTGATACCACAGGCTGTCTGATAATTTGACAGAGTAATGGTTAACGCTGGATTTAAAATTGAAAATACAGGTCTGATTCCTTCACCGGAGGCACCGCGTTTGTACATGCCATCAAGTTTGGTGATCACTGAGTCAGGTGACCCTTCACTGCCGGCGGCCGAGATGGTTAAAACGGTTCCAACTGGTAAAGCTTTATCGATTGGCTTGCCTTCGTAAAAATCCCAGAAATCTCCCTCATATATGGCCCCTGCGGCAATAGCCTTTGCAGAATCAATAACACTGCCGCCACCAACTGCTAAGATAAAATCAATATTCTCATTACGGCAGATCTCTATACCTTCATAGACAAGATCATCAGTAGGATTAGGTCTGACACCTCCTAATTTGACATAGTCAATATTCTCTTTTTTCAGAGATTCTTCCACTCTTGCCAGTAGTCCGGTTTTAACTGCGCTTTTAGAACCGTAATGAAGTAGAACCTTACTCCCATTGAATCTCTTAACATAATGTCCTGCTTGATTTTCTGTTTCTTTGCCAAATACAAAATAGGTTGGAGAATAAAAAGTAAAGTTTTCCATAACAGCTCCGGTTAACAATTATTTAAACAGTACAATTTTACTTAAATAATGAAAATTAACCTTGAGCAAAATCCAAAAATCTTACAAGAGTCTTATATGGCCATTAATCTTGAGTCGTATTTGACATCGTACGAATTAAAGACGAATTATTCTTTTGTGATTATTTATTTGTCTATATAGTGGAGATTTCTAATTCTCTCGTTTAAATGAACTAACTGATATCTAATGAAAAAAAATATATAACGATAAGATTTATCATTTAATGTATTTATATTGGTTTGATACAATTAAATTTAGTACAATTAAAACATCTTAAGAAACAAGACAAATTTTCAATCAGTTAATGAGGTGCATTATGAGCATTTATGATTTTGAAGTTAATACTCTAAAGGGTAAGAAAGTATCTTTAAAGGACTATGAGGGTAAGGTAGTGCTGATCGTGAACACTGCAAGCAAGTGCGGTTTTACTCCTCAGTATGAAGAGCTTGAAGCTTTATACAAGAAGTATAAGGATCAGGGCCTTGAGATTCTTGGTTTCCCTTGTAATCAGTTTGCTGAGCAGGAGCCAGGTTCTGCAGCTGAGATCACTGAGTTCTGTAAGATTAACTATGGTGTAACCTTCACTATCTTTGAGAAAGGTGATGTTCGCGGTGAGAATGCACAGCCTTTATTCAAATATCTAACTGCTCAGAAGGGCTTTAAAGGCTTTGATATGAAACACCCAATTGCTAAGATTCTAAAGGATGCTCTTGAGAAGAACTTCCCTGAGTACTTAGAAGGTGATTCAATCAAGTGGAATTTCACCAAGTTCCTGATCAACAAGAAGGGTGAAGTTGTAGACCGCTATGAGCCAACCACAACTCCTAAAGAGATGGAATCAGCTATTGAAGCTCTTCTATAGTCTATCTCCAGACTGTGCTTAAAGAGGAGGCAACTCCTCTTTAATATGAAAATAAAAAAGATCACAGGAGAACTATTATGTCAGATGAAATTTTAAATACCGTTATTATCGGCTCTGGACCTGCAGGTTACACTGCCGCAATTTATGCCTGTCGTTCCGGTCTAAATCCTTGGCTGATTAAAGGCCCTGAGCCAGGTGGTCAGCTGACCACAACCCCTGAAATAGGTAACTGGCCTGGTCGAAAAGATGCTCCTGACGGATTCTCTCTGATGGATTCATTAAGAGAACACGCAGAAGCACTTGGAACTAAAACCATATCCGCTATGGTTACCGAGGTTGATTTTTCATCTGATATTAAAACCTTGACCTTAGATAATGGAGAGCTTATCAAGACTCGTACAGTGATCATTTCTACTGGTGCCAAGGCACGTTATCTAGGCTTAGAGTCTGAGGAAATGTATAAAGGTAAAGGTGTATCCGCATGTGCTACCTGTGATGGTTTCTTCTTTAGAAAAAAGGATGTTGCTGTAATTGGCGGAGGCTCTGCTGCTTTTGTTGAAGCGTTATATCTTACCAATCTCTGTAACAAGGTATACATCGTTCACAGACGTGAACAGTTCAGGGCAGAGAAGGTTCTTGTGGATAAGTTAAGAGAACTTGAAAAGACCGGTAAGGTTGAGTTTGTCCTCAATGCTAATGTGGATAAGGTGGTAGGGGACGGTAATAAGGTTACCGGAGCTGAGATTAAGTTTACCGATGGCAGCTCTCGCAGTATCAATTTGGATTGTATCTTTGTAGCTATTGGACATGAACCAGCAACTAAAATCTTTAAAGAAGCTCTTGAGCTTGATGAAGACGGTTATATTAAGACTGGCTTTACAACTGCAACGTCAACTTCTTCAAAAGGTGTGTTCGCCGCTGGTGACTGTGCCGACAGAATTTATCGTCAGGCAATAACCTCTGCAGGTGAAGGCTGCAAGGCTGCTTTAGATGTTGAAAAATATCTTTTGGGATAACTGTCATCAGAGAAAATGATCCGAAGAAAATAGTATGATCACGGTATTGATCACCTGATTGATAACGTGGTCATACTAGCTAGGTGCAAAAAAATTAAAATACATTCAGAATCTCTACATCCTTTTAACTTCATCCTCTCTATCTAATCCTGCAACTCTTTACTCTATTGACAAACAGCAAAAGCCTAATCTGCTATAATGAATCCAGCTAAGATTTAAGGAAACAGCTTTATGTCAGAGAGTGCAGTTAAATTACTTAATAATCCTTATGGACAGGCAACTTTTGATTTATTTCGTCAGGATGAACAGGCCTTTGTTGATAAAAGTCTGATGATTAAATACCTTGATGATAAGGGTACAAGTAGATATCCTGTTCTCCTGCGTCCTCGTAGATTTGGCAAATCTACATTTGTCCGTATGCTTAAATGCTATTACGACATTTCATATCAGGACAGATATGAGGAGCTGTTTTCTGGCTCAAAAATTTATGATGAGGATCTCCCAACTCATAACAGCTATCATGTAATCAATTTTGATTTCTCCGCAGTTTCAACAGGAAATCTTAATAAACTTTTAACTAGCTTTTTTGTAGCTGTAACTGACGGTATAAGGGACTTTAAGCGCAGATATAAGGATTTTGTGTTTGATTATTCAGACATGGATAAAACAGATCCTGCAACCCTTTTTACTGAATTTGCAATTGCCTACAAAGATTATTCTGACGGTCAGAATCTCTATGTCATGATTGATGAGTATGACAATTTTGCCAACGAAATCTTATCCAAAGATTTAGAACTATTTCAGAATATAACCAGTAAGGATGGTTTTCTAAAAACCTTTTACTCTGCTATAAAAAATCAGGCAATGAGTACTATTGCCAAGACCTTCATAACTGGAGTCTCATCAGTTTCTCTTGATTCACTAACCTCAGGTTTTAATATAGCTCTCAATGTTACATCTTTAGACTGTTTCAATGAGTACGCTGGTTTTACCGAGGATGAACTGGATATTCTTATTCCAAAGCTTGTGGATGTAGAACAGTTAGGTGTAACCACAAAAGAAATCATTGAGAGAATGAAACCTGTCTATGACGGCTACTGTTTTTCTAGAAGATCTGATAAGACAGTCTATAACTCATCCATGTGTCTTTATTACCTGACAAAAGTTAGACAGGAACAGACATTACTAAATCCAGAGGATTATCTTGATCCTGCCTGCGATCAGGATGGATATAAGCTAGAGCAGTTGTTTGGGCTTGCAGATAAAGAAACTGTTGATACTATAATTGACAGATATCTTCAGGGAGAACCTTTTTATCTGCAGAAGCTTTCAGAAAATATCAATCTGAATCAGGTAAGAGAATATACCCGAGAGCAACTTTTATCCATGCTCTATTATCTTGGTTATCTGACCATCAACCGGAACTCATCCTTAGATAGCGGCCTGTCTTTGGTAATACCAAATCAGTTCATGTCAAAGCTTTTTGCAAACTGTACCATTAAGTTACGATTCAGAAAAGATGCTGTATTCTCATCACAGAAGCTTGATATCTCTGAGATGATGAATCTTAAGGATGATTTATCCTCATTTACCTCATCCTGCACAGATTTTTTAAGTCTGATTATGTCAAATCAGGTCTTATACCATATGAATGAAATAGCCTTAAATCTGGTTCTGTATGCCAAACTTGATGAGCTTTCCAAGGATGATTTTGAAGTAAGACTACAGAAATCCCTGAGAGTAGTTGGTGTGGGCGAGAAATTTGCAGATTTGGTTGTAACCGTAAACAAAGGTACAAGTAATGAGTGTATCTACCTTATTGAGCTTAAGTATCTGACTAAAACAGAGGCATCTGATAAGAATAGTGAAAGCTATCTGAAGAGAGCCATCAAAGATGCTACGGATGAGGTTTTAAATTACAAATCAGCTCTGGATTTTAAAGGCAAAAATGTAAAAGCCTTTGCCATGGTTTTTGCTGGTCCTGATTGTGTTTACTGTCAGATGTACTAGTTATTATTGCGCAGTCTGAGTCTGCGCAGCTTCATAGAAATAAAACATAGATATGCGGTTGCATGCTAGATAATTAGCTTAGATTTTGTGATTTGATTAATCCTGGCTCTCAAACCTTATTCTCTTTACTGTTATCCGTGATAAAATCTAACTCGATGACAGAAGCGAGGATCTTATGAAAGATATTAAATTTAATAATGGCAGTGAGGATTTTAAAGAAATCATCAACGGAAATTCTTATTACGTTGATAAGACTGCCTATTTAAAAACTCTTTTCTTAAGTACTTCTGAAGTAAAGAACTCTCTTTTTATTCGCCCTCGCAGATTTGGTAAAACGCTAAATCTTAATATGATCAAAGAGTTCTGCGAGCTCAATTATCAGAATCCAGGTGATAAGACACGTCAGCAGAAACTCTTTGTGGATAATGGCAGAAATTTGGCTGTAGCAGGTGATGATTACAGAGAACTTCGAGAAAAAATCATGGGTGAGTTTCCTGTAATCAGCATCTCTTTTAGAGGAGTTGAAGGAGAGAATTTTCCTGATGCCCTAAGTCAGCTTATTTTAAAAATTGCCGAAATCTACGAAAAATTCAGTTTTCTAACCAAAAGCAATAAATTATCAGACAGTAGCATACAGAACTATGTCGATAATCTAGAATTCTGTAATACAAAACAGGAAGAATTAGCTAATCCTGAAAACTGTCAGAAAGCAATAGTTATCTGCAGTAGCTTTATCTCTAAAATAGCTTTTATGCTTCACAAGGAATTTGACAGAAAGGTTATTGTCATTATTGATGAATATGATGTTCCACTACAGAAAGCAATGGTAGCAAAAGATCCTTATTATGAAGATATGCTGAACATCATAAGAAAATTAAGCAGTAATACTTTCAAACAGAATCCTGATCCATGGCTATACAAAGGAATAGTATCTGGCTGTTTGAGAATAGCTCATCAAAGTGTTTTTACAGATGCCAATAACTTTACTACTTACGGCTTGAGTGATGAGCCGTTTACAAAATTCTTTGGATTTACTAAGGATGAGACAAATAAACTTCTTGATGACTGTAGTTTATCAGATAAAAAAGCTTCGGTTAAAGAGTGGTATGACGGATACAGATTTGGAAAAAATCATATTTACTGTCCATGGAGCTTAATCTGTTACTGCAATAAAGCTCTGCATAGCGATACAGATAAACCTCTGCCATTCTGGGTTAACACCAGTGGTAATGATCTAATTGACCTGTTTATCCAGAATAATATGGAAGCCCATGATGCAGAAAACCTTTCAAAACTGCAGCTGTTGCTCGATGGCGATAGTGTAAATATCAATTTGGAAGAATTTTCGACTTATCCTGATATTCGTAACAGAGTAAGCTTTGATGTCTTTATGACGCTGATGCTGCATACAGGCTATGTTACTTATACGGCGGACTCAGATTTTACCGGTGAGGTTACCATCAGAATTCCAAATCAGGAAGTCTTATCCTGCTTTAGAGCAAAACAGAAGTTTCTTTACGGCGAAAATAATCCATACTGGTTCAAACAGGCAATGTCACTGGTTGATTTGCTTTTAGAGAACAGAACAGAAGAAGCTCAGGAGCTTATATCCTCTATGCTGATTAGTTTTTTAAGTGTGAGAAATTCTGGAAGTGAGCTTTACTATCACGGGTTTATGACTGGTATTCTTGGCTTTGCCTGTGCTGCTAAAGGAGTAGAGTTTCACGAGGAGATTGAAAGTGGGGATGGTTTTCCCGATGTGGTGCTCAAAAAGAAATTAACTCGTACAACCGCAGTGCTTGAATTTAAGAAAGGAAAGAAAGACTTATCTTCCTTAACAGAGAGCGCAGATTATGCCATTGACCAGATTATTAAAAAGAAGTACGCAGAACCATACATTAAAGAAGGTTATAAAAACGTGTATGGAATAGGCATCGGCTTTGGTGGTAAAGACTGTACTGTTAAATCATTAGGAAATATGGCGCTGAAGAAATAGCCTTCATTCCTTAAGATCTACATTTATATACTGAATCCTATTTTATGAATTGATTGATGGATTGGTGTTAACAACTGTTTATATAAGTGTAACAGTCTCTTTTCTAATTAGTTTTCTGTCCATCTCGCCATTCTGAAGGCTTGATCAGAAACTTCTTTTACAACATGACCGCAGTTCCAGCACGTAATATAAACGAACTTATCGTAAGGATTATCTGATGCAACCGTTGCTTTGGCAGATAAATCGGCTTCTGATTCCTGTGGTACTGTCTGATATCTTCCATGGGATGTGAATTCTCTGCAGCCGCATTTTGGACATGAAGATAAGTTAAATACCTTTGCCAGATCCATACTGATACCTTCCCGATAATAAACAGCTTAGCCAAAGACCTTTAGAAATTCCTGATAGTTTGTTTTGTCATCCCTGCAGTAAATTGCAAATTCTATTTCATCAAAGTATTTTGGAAAAACATCAATTGCTGTTTTATAAGCTTTTGCTACTGTTTCCGGATTGTTATTAAAAACACCACAGCCAAAGGCTCCTAATACAAGAGACTCAGCCCCCTTATAAGCAGCAATGCTTAAAATGTGGACTGCTCTTTTTACATGCAGAGCAAATTGTTCTGCTTCTGACATATATGGTATCTGGTTTGGAAATTCTACTTTAAAAGGAGCTCTTAAATCAGGGGCAGCACAGGTTATCACATCAACCTTGAATCTTTTATCTTCAGGTAGTTTCTGAGGAAAATCTGAATCATCCTTGAAAACAATAATATCTGGGCTGTAAATTACATTGTCCAGTGCCTTGTAGTCGGCTCTGCAGCGGTTATATTTGTAGTAATATTTAAATGCTTTAGGCGTATCAAGCACTCGGAATAAGGTTGATTCACGACAAAGACATTCTTCCTGAGCAGAAGCGCCATCTTTAACTCCTCCTCCTGCATAGAACGCATTTGCAAAGTTTAAAACTGCAATTCTTCTGTCAGGTGCTTTCTCATGAATAAGTGCTGCTGCTTCAAAGCTGCGGTGTTCTGTAACGGAAATTACAGTATTTTTGAGCTTAATATTATCTGCAAGGCGTGGATACTCATTTTCTAAATAGACAGACAGATCTTCAATAGAAGCCTCGACTGCCTCAGACAGAGATTTGTCGGAGCGAATCATATCTAAAGTATTTAAGAAAATCTGTTGTCTTTGTTTTGCTTCTTTACTCTTCATGTTTGTATCCTTTCAGCCCTGGTTATTGGCCAGGGCATTGTTAAGTTTATTTGGTGTTACCCAATTAGAACGTATCCCCTGAGTTTCTCAAGTTCGTCAGTCTCATTGAGAGCAATTGTTTTCTTTTGGTTTAACTGTTCTTTGTTAAAGTCAAATCCTTCATTACAGTCTAATCCAGTATCAAAGAAGTTTACAGCGCTATCTATTTTCCATTTACTTACGTCAAAAACGGAGTTTGCATTTTTGAACATTCTGGAGAAATCAACTACTCTGGAAACATTCCATTTGCTTAGAACTACTGATTTAAGTCTATTTTCATCAAGACCGCCTTTACAGTCTTCAAACATGCTTGCCATTGTTCTGACGTTACGAACATTCCAGTTACTTATGTCTCCTCCAAAGGTTGCTCCTTTAAACATTCCTTTCATATCGTTCACATTTGATACGTCCCAATCCTCAAGTTCATCGGGAACAAACTCTGCATTTTTAAACATATAGGACATATCTTTTACTTTTGATACGTTCCAGTTTCTTAAACCTGAAATTCTGCCTTTTAATCCATTGAACATTCTATTCATGCATTCTACATTGCTGACATCCCATTTTGACAGGTCTGCTGAATAATTAGCTAATGAAAACAGGCCATCCATGGCTGTGACATTGGATACATCCCAGTTGCTGATATCTAAATATCCGTTAAATTTACGAAGAAGAGGAAGTCTTAATTTGGTAAGATTTGAAACATCAATGAAGTTAAGATCGATAATTGCTGCAGTTTTATTAGCTTCGTATTCTTTCTCGATTATATCTTTAAGTTCGTCGGAAGAAGTTACTCTTACAGTTTCACGAATTGCCATATTAAACCTCACTTTTACCAGATGGATAGATGATCTTCTGATCATCTGTTTACAAATTTAGTATGAGGCTTTTCCGTAGCATGGAATCAATTAAAAATATTTATCTGCATCAATGTAAAGAGTCCATTATGTGAACAGATTTTAAGTGACGAGCAGGTCTAATCCTTATGTAACATTTTATACTATAAAAGAAGAGTATGTATTCTTTAGATTAGTCTGGTGAGATAAATGGATAAGAATGAATTCTTAAAGACTGCTGATGTTTTTAAAGAGCTGGAAAATGACCTGAATATTGGCAAAGGTATTACCCTGGGTAAATGTCCTTACTGTGGCTCAGAGAATGTTGTAATGACACGTGAACCAAACAGTAGAGCTGGTGATGTCTCTAAAAATGTCAATTTTCACGAAAGAAAAATCAGTATTGCAGAGCCTGGTCCAATTTACCTCTATAAGGTATGCAGAAATTGTGGAAAGATTCTTCAGAAGCTTGAAGATGGCAGAAGAATGTGATTAAAAGACTACTTCTTTTTACCAGCAGCATCAAATAATGCTTTTATAAATTCTTCCGATAATGGCTCAAGTTTGATTAACCAGTTTTCTTCGTCAAAATAGGAGTTGGAAATATCAATCTTATATATTTTTGAATTAAGTCTGGCGAATATTGAAAATGAAACGTATTCTTTTGGATATTCTTTAGTGTGGTAAGAGATCCAGTCTAACAAGACATCAGCCAGATGTTCGTAATCAAAAATAATACTCTTACTTTCATACAGTTCAAAACAATCTTTGCCCTGAAGGTTCCAGTTCTTTAATTTTTCTTTAGGGTATGAAGATGTCAGCATACATCTGAGACTTTCTACATTAGATATATCCCAGGCACTTATATCCTGAGTAAAGCTGCTGCCATAGAACATATAGTTCATATTTGTAACATTGGATACATTCCATTTTGAAAGATCAGAGTTGAAGTAGCAGTTCATGAACATACATGACATGCTTCTGCAGCCTGATACATCCCAGCCTGAGATTTTTCCCTGAAAATTAGAGTTCATGAACATTCCGGTCATGTCTTCAACTGTGGATGTGTTCCAGTCTCCTATAAAGCCGTTGAATTTTGAAAAGGCGAACATATGGCTAAGATCTCTGATCTCATTTCCTCTAAGGCAGAATATTCTCGCATTGAATTGCCCTGAGTTTTGCAGTTAACTCAAAATAAAAACAGCCTAATCCCTTATACAGACAGGCTTCAGGCTGTTTTAGATTATTTTGATAAAGTAATACACTTCCTAGATTTTGCTCATCAGTTTCTGGCAGATCATGTCATTTATAGACCCTCTTTTTCTGAGCAGAGAATTTATATTCTGAGTTGAATTTAGTTTATACAGCGGATTCAGATTGACAGCCTTCATAATCATGTTGATGGGGAGCATCTGATTTAAACCAGACTGCTCACGCTCTCTGTCTCTGCAGTAAAGAGAATCATTGATATTGTCATAGGCACTGGTTTGGAGAAACATTACCTCGTTGTTGATTCTGAACGGAGCAACACAGGCAGATTTAAGAGCATTGGAAATTCTTCTGAAGCTAAGCGGAGTTCCAGCCTGATTCAGCTTATATTCCATGGTTCTGTAGCAAAGCAGTGAGAGATAGCAAATCATCACATAACCTTTGATATGGGCAGGAGAGTAAACATACATC